>JAUSLB010000030.1 GCA_030646655.1 Deltaproteobacteria bacterium
AGGGCGGGTCAAAGCCGAGCTATATAAAAGACAATTACCTTGCCGACAATCCCCGCCATTTATGGCGGGGATTGAATATCCCATTATCTATAATAAAATCGAAGGTGCCTTTAGCAAGCCGTGGGTCAGCTATTGCTATGCATTTCTTGCTTTCGATTAATAAAAAAACAGTGATTTTGAGCATTACTTTATGAAAGAACTATACGCCGATATAGCCGTTGAGCTCCCGGTCGATAAGACCTTCTGCTACTCTGTGCCTGAGGGATTAAAGGCTCAGGCTGAGCCCGGCAGGCGCGTCCTCGTGGGGTTCGGAAAAAGGACCGTAACCGGATATATTCTGGGCCTGCTCGATAAAAAGCCCCCTGAGGTTAAAGAGGTAAAGCCTATTTTGGACATCCTCGACAGCGCCCCGGTCTTCGATGCCAGGAGGCTTAAGTTCTTCAGGTGGCTCTCGCAATATTATTTCGCCCCGATAGGGGAGGCGCTCTCTTTAATATGCCCGGGGGCGAGCGTAAAGAGCAAGAGGCGGCTTTTTCTGACAGAGGCAGGCAAGGACGCTTTTTCAAATAAGAAAGGGCTTGAGCTTGAGGTCCTGAAGGCCGCGGAAAAAGGCGTCTTTGTCCCTACCCTCGTTAAAAGGCTGAAGCACAAGCCTGTCTGCTCTACCGTAGAGAGGCTTAAAAAAGAGGGGCTCATCAATGAGGAGGCCCTCCTTTCAGGCGGAGGGACTAAGAAGACCATCGATTTTTTTTCAGTAAAAGACCCTGATATGGAGCCCGGGCTTAAAAGGTCTCCCATTCAGGCAAAGGTCTATAGATACCTCCTTGAGAACGGCGAATCGCCGATGGAGGATATCAGGCAAAGGGCCGGTAATGTCAGCGAGGCTTTAAAGAGGCTCTGCGAAAAAGGGCTGGCTATATCGTCCGAAAGGGAGGCGTTAAGAAACCCTCTGAGCGGGATAGAGCCTAAGGAGATGGCGCATAGGCCGAATAAGGAGCAGGAGGCCGCTATAGGCTCTATAGTAAGCTCTTTAAAAAAAGGCGGGTTCTCCCCGTTCCTCCTTTACGGCGTAACAGGGAGCGGCAAGACCCTCGTTTATCTAAAAATACTTGAAGAGGCGATAAAATCCGGCAAAAAGGCCATAATACTCGCCCCTGAAATAGCGCTAACCCCGTGGCCCGCGGCCTACCTTGCCTGGAAGTTCCCGGGAAGGATAGCCCTGTGGCATAGCGGCTTATCCGTTGGCGAGCGTTATGACGAGTGGGAGAGGGTCTTAAGGGGGGACGTTGACATAGTCGTAGGCGCCCGGTCTGCGCTCTTTGCGCCGTTAAAGGATCTGGGGCTTATCATAGTAGATGAGGAGCATGAGACATCCTATAAGCAGGAGGACGGGGTAAGATACAATGCCCGGGACTCCGCCCTCATGTTCGGCCAAACGCTTGGCATATCGGTCGTCCTCGGCTCTGCTACACCCTCGGTAGAGACATTCCATAACGCTAAGACCGGAAAGATCGCCCTTTTATCCCTTACAAAGAGGGTTGAGGAGAGGAACCTCCCGAAAATAGAGCTCTTGGACATGAGGGGGGATAAGGCGATAATATCAGGGAAACTTAGGGAAGAGCTTTCCGGGACGCTTCATTCCGGCGATCAGGCGCTTCTTTTCCTTAACAGGAGGGGGTTCTCGAACTCCATTATATGCAGGGACTGCGGCCATTCGTTTAAATGCCTGAATTGCAGCGTAACCCTTACCATGCACAGGAACGAGAGGGTCCTTAAGTGCCATTACTGCGACCTGTCGATAGATATACCTTCAGTCTGCCCTGAGTGCAAGGGGTTTAACCTCATAGCCCCGGGCACGGGCACGGAGAAGGTCGAAGACGAGGTAAGGGCGCTTTTTCCAAAGGCAAAGATAGGCAGGATGGACAGGGACACGACCCGGAAGAAGGGATCCGCTAAGAGGATAATAGACGCGGTAGAGGAAAAGAAGGTGGATATCTTAATAGGCACCCAGATGATATCGAAGGGGCATCACTTTCCGGGGGTCTCGCTCGTAGGGGTCATCTCAGGGGATACCTCTTTGAATATCCCTGATTTCAGGTCGTCCGAAAGGACATTCCAGCTCATAACTCAGGCGGCCGGGAGGGCCGGAAGGGGGGAGGTCGAGGGAAGGGTTGTCATCCAGACCCTAAACCCAACGCATTATAGCTTTAGGTGCGCTTTTACGCATGACTACGATAGTTTTTTCAATGAGGAGATAAATATCAGGAAAGACGCCGATTACCCGCCATTTTTAAGGCTCTGCAATTTAAGGGTCGAGGGGCTAAAGGAGCAAAGCGTTATCTCTGCCTCAAAGGAATTAAGGGAAGTAGCGGAAAGGCTCCTCAAAGGCAGGGAGGATATAACCGTGCTCGGGCCTGCCCCTGCCCTTGTAGCAAGGGTTAAGAACCGCTATAGGTTCCAGATGCTTATAAAGGCAAGGGCGCACAAGGCCCTCCACGCGTTTGTAAAGGCTTTAAGGGACAGGTTTCTGGAAAAGAAGAGAAGCGATATTACACTTACCGTTGATATGGACCCTATTACAATAGCTTAAAGCCCGGCCCAGACCCTGATCACCCCTGCCAGCCTTCATCAATCCTTTAATTTTTAACGATTCTCAAGACCTGCCCAGGTATTGACGGCAGGAAAAAACGCTATAGAATTAATAATAGGGGGTAATATAGTAGCTGTGTATGTTATAAGGAGGTAACCTTATGGCAGTCGAATACAGAACAACTACCGCGGGGGAAGGCGGTATCGAGTCTTTGATCAACTACAGGATTTCATGGGGTGCCATATTCGCGGGCACCGTTGTAGCCCTCGTTCTGCAGGTCAGCTTTAGCCTGCTCGGAATGGGGATTAGGGTAATCGAACCTTCGGCCGGCGGGGTAGGGATGGGTGCAGGCATATGGCTGCTCCTGACCTCAGTAATCTCGCTCTTCGCAGGCGGCTGGGTCGCAACCCGCATGTCAGGGGTCCTTCTCTCCATTGAAGGGATCCTGCACGGCCTTGTGATATGGGGCCTTTCCACCCTTGTGACCTTCTATCTGATGATGAGCGCTTTTGGAAGCCTTATTAGCGCCGCCGCGGGCGCCCTCGGTGCGGGTTTTACCGCGATGGGGATGCCTACAGGCGCTGAGGTGACGGCGATCACGGATGTCGCAAGGACCCTGCCCAACGCGGCCCTCTGGGGCTTCATAGGGCTGCTTCTTGGCGCGATAGCGGCGGTTTTTGGCGGCTGGATCGGAAGGCCGACCTACCTGATGAAAGGCGCCGTTGGCAAGGAAGAGAGAGAGGCTGCTGAGAGGTTCCGTAAAGCCGGATAAACGCACCAACCCATAGAAAGACTCGATATCAGCTATAAGAACCCTGCAAAGGGGTAAAAACCCTTTGCAGGGTTCCCCTTTTTTAATCGGGTGCTCGGCGCAGTCCCGCCCTTTTAAGGGCGCATCAAACGGGCTATATAAAAGGCGATACCTTGCCGACAATCCCCGCCATTTATGGCGGGGTAATTGAACCCTCCTGAAAATGCATACCGAGCGCATAGCAATTAATTAATTAATTTTCCCTACATTTTGAAGATTCCCCTGAGGCTTACTTTAAGGGGTCAGAGGAATGCTTTACATCCATTAAACAGAAATAGTATTATATAGTATTGCGTAAGAGAGGCGCAAAATTAAGGTATAATCTAACAGGATGTTGAAAAAGTCCGTCATGGACTTTTTTAACCACAATTTGGCCGGAATGAATGGCAGTTCGTCCAGGCTGGCAAGGAATTTTTTTTTATTTATATGGCTCGCTTTATCACTTCGTGAGCCGGCGAGCATCCAGAGGCAATACAACCCCACACTATGGGGATTGCATTAGCAGGCTGTTTTTCTAATAAAGGTCATGGTATTACGGCCTTTCAGGTTTAGGATATGATCCATAATATACTTAAATACCCGGACCCGTTCCTTAAGACAAAGACAACGGAGGCCGCCC
>JAUSLB010000034.1 GCA_030646655.1 Deltaproteobacteria bacterium
AAACGCGATCCCGAAGAAAGCCCCTTTGAGTTCTTTATTAGACAGCTCCATGTATCTGCGCCTTCTCCGAGTTTTTTTACGAGCAGAAGCTCGACCTTGCCGCCGGTCGGCTTACCTCCGATAAGCCTTGCGGGGAATACTTTGGTGTCATTAAGTATCAGGATGTCCCCGGCCCTTAGATATTCCTTTAAGTCCTTAAACCCCCTGTGCGAGACCTCGCCGGTTGTCCGCGAAAGCACCATAAGGCGCGATGAGTCCCTCTCTTTCAGCGGGAACTGGGCTATAAGCTCTTCAGGCAATGGGAAATCAAAGTCTTTTAATTCCATAGTTAATGAACCTCCCCGCAGCAAGCTGCGGAGTATCGAAGACCTCTGTGCTGAAAAAGTCTCGAAGCAAGCTTCGGGGAATTGAGCCCTCAATGAGGGATTAATTTATTTGGAAAGAGCCTTTTTGCGCAACTCGTTGCGCTTTCGGGCATAGGGTGGCTCGTTGCACCTTATAAAAAACCGCTACTTATGAGGGCTTTGAAAGGATTTTGGAGCTCTAAGATGAAGGGTTCAGTACGCCCTTACGAGGTCAGTGCCGGGGTAATAATGCTTAAGTATCTCCCTGTATGAATAACCTTCCTCGGCCATGCCCTTTGCGCCCCACTGCGAAAGCCCCACGCCATGGCCCGACCCCTTGCCTTTAAAAACGAAGAGGTCACCGGCCCTTTTTACCTCGAATATCGTTGACCTTAAGGTGCTATAGCCTACTGCCTTCCTTAAATCCTCTCCGCTTATCTTTAGCTTTTTGCCCTCTTTATCTTCTATGACTATTGACTTTACCCTGCCTGCCTTTGTCGCTTCAACAGGGATTGTCTCTGCTGGCTCGCCTGTCTTAAGCCCGGATTTTTTAAGCAGCTCCCCTAAAGAGGCGGCAGAGAGGCTGAACCCCCAATAGAACTGCGGGTATGCCGAATCATAAGGGCTCTCGATAGAAAGCAGATACGGGTAGTAGCGCTCCCAGACGTCCTTTGAGGAATCGGTCATGCCGCCCGCGTTCGAGTGATAGACGGTGAGGGCAGGCTCTCCGCTGAATGTCAGTATCTCCCCCGCCGTCTCTTTTACCGCCTTAAAGGCGGCCTCGTCCTCCTTGCCTACCCCGCTGTAGACCTGCCCCATTACCGAGCCCTCGACGTGGTAAAGGCCGTTCGGCCTCTTTGCCTTATTATAGAGCGCGTATGTCCGCGCTATCACGGCCTGAGTCTTGATGACGTCCTTCGGCCACTTGGAGGATATCTCGTTATTTATTATGCCTACGAGGTATGATTCGAGGAACAGCTCGTTTATTACGATGAGGCCGTCTTTACTTTCAGCGACCTCGACCGCCCCCCTGAAGGGCTTTCCGTTAAGGTAGACGAATTCGTTCCTTGCCGTGAATTTAAGGGGGAGTTCCCTGAGCCTCCCGTTTACCATTACCCTGCCGGGGCCTTCACTCCTTACCTCTATTGTCCCGCCCTCTGACCTTATCTCGAACTCGTTTGCGCCTTTTAAGACCAGTATCCTTACCTTATCCCCATAGCCTGCCTCGCCCGGGAGTATCTTTACGCACCCAAAGGCAAGAAAGACCAAGAGGATTATAATCGGCCACGGCCTTTTTCTCATCATGGAGGTTTTTAAGGGGAACAGTGTCAAATGTACCTTATCGCGAAGAGGAGCAGGATGCCGACCGCCATTATTATGAGTCCCATGATCCTTAGCGTCCTTTCGGGCATGTCCTGAAGCATCAAAGCCCAATCCTTTACAGCCTTTGGGAAGCCGAAGTACGGGATGCCCTCGAGCACCAATAGCGCCCCGAGTATGCTCAATACGAATGCCGATTTTTCAAAAAGACCGCCCATCCCTTTTTAGCCTTATTTTCCCTTGCACCTGCAGAGTTTCCTTACATAGTCCTTAAGGGCGGCTATCTCCTGCCTTGTAAGCGTCTCACTGAAAGGAGGCATGAGGGTAGATTTGCTCGTAGCCGCGCCCCCGTCAGCGATTGAATTTATTATATCCTCATCGGTCAGCTTGTTCATCTCAGCGGCGCTCGTATGGTCGCGCGGGTCTACGGGCTGGCTCTTTGTGGCGTTCGGGCCGTCGCCCTTGCCCTCAAGGCCGTGGCACTGCGAGCAGTAGAACTTATAGTTCTCCTCAGCCGCAGCCGCGAAAGAGGCTTTTGAACTAAGTAAGATTAAGCTGATCGCCGCGATACTCGCCAAGATATATCTATATCTGAAGTTCGGCATTATAAAGGCTCCTTTCAGGCTGACTAATTCAAGGTGGCTGCATACGCGGCCAAATCCCTCATCTCGGAATAGGTCAATATGCCTACATAATCGGGCATATCCTTTACAGGCTTGAAGACCTTGGGGTTTGTAAGATAGGCGTATATCCAGTCAGGGTTAAGCCTCATAGCCACGCCAACGAAGCTCGGCCCCGAAAGGCCCCCGGCGGCATTGCCCCTGACCTTTACCTCGTGGCACCCGTAGCAGGCCTGCCTCTTGATGAATATAGCCCTGCCCTTTGGCGTGTCCTTGGGCTGGACGGCTCCGTCTTTTACAGCGGACGATTTTAAAGTCATGAGATAAGCGGCCGCGTCCAAAGCCTCTTTCCCGGAAAGCTTCGGGTGGCTCCCGTCATTTTTCTTTGTGATTGAATTATACTCAAGCGGCCTTATGGGCTTGGGGTCGGCGAGCCAAGCCTCCAAGAACCCCTTTTTGAATTTGCTCCCGGCGTACCATAGCTCAGGCCCTTTCTTTGCGAGCTGGTCTTGAATGGTCTTTTCTTTAGCCGGGCCTTCCACCTGATGGCAGGCTCCGCATTTCTTTGCCTCGAAGATCTTTTTGCCCTCAGGGCCTCCGGCGAAAGTTGAGCCGGGAAGGAAAATAGAGACTATAAATAAGGTTAAGGCGAGGGATGCAGTCCTAATCATATCGTCTCCAGTTTAAGGTAAAAAACCGCATGAATATCGTATACGGAAGGCTCGTCACTTGTCAAGGATTTTGCTTTGAAAACAGGGGGTTTATACGGAAGGGGATATAAAAGACGGCACTTTCCTGAAAATTCTATCTTTGATATTTTATTCGCAAGGCTCTACATTATCTCGTACCGCTCCTGATGGAACCTGTCCACAGGCTTAACTATCACCTTTTTGCCGAACCTCTTCTCGAGGTCGTCTATTACCGCCGGCTCTGAGGTAAGCTGCTCGGCGATGGAGGTGCTCACGTAAAGAAAAACCTTCTTTTTTCTCGCGGGCAGCTCCCTTGAAAGCTCCCTGTAAAGGTCCATGATGATCGTATCCTTCGCCTTAACGATCCCGTTGCCTTCGCAGTAGGGGCAGGGCTCGCAAAGGGATTGAATCAGGCTCTCCCTCGTCCTCTTCCTCGTCATCTCGACTATGCCGAGCTCGGAGATTTTAAGGATGTTCGTCCGCGCCTTGTCGGCCTTAAGAGCCTCTTTTAGCGCGTTATAGACCTTCTCCCTGTCGGAGGCCTTCGCCATGTCGATAAAGTCTATTACTATGATGCCGCCGATGTTGCGGAGCCTGAGCTGATAGACGGCCTCCTTTACGGCCTCAAGGTTCGTCTTTACAATGGTATCCTCAGAGCTCCTCTTGCCTACATACTTGCCGGTATTCACGTCTATGGCTGTCAGGGCCTCCATCTGGTCTATTACGATGTGGCCTCCTGAGCGGAGCCATACCTTCCTTTCAAGCGCGTAGGCAAGCTCAATCTCAACGCCGTGCGCGTCGAATATATCCTCTTCCCCCTCGTATAGCTCGACCCTCCCGCTTAAATGGGGCATGAACTCCTCGATGAACCTGACGGCCCTGTCGTACTCCTCTTTCGAGTTTATGACGAGCCTGTCAATGTCCGAGGTGAAGGAGTCCCTAATGGTTCTTAGCGTCAAGTCGAGCTCCTCGTATATAATGGCGGGGGTGGTCGTCTTCTCCTTTTTCTTTCGGATCGAGTCCCAGAGCTTAAGGAGAAATTCCATATCCGCCTGAATCTCATCCTTGCCCATGCCATCGCATACCGTCCTTATTATGAACCCGGTTCCCTGAGGGCGGACGCTTGAGACAATCTCGCGGAGCCTTCTTCTTTCCTTCTCGCTCGAGATCCTCCTCGATATCGCTACTTTATCGTATGTGGGCATAAAGACGAGGTATCTCCCCGGAAGAGAGATGTAGGATGTCACCCTCGCGCCCTTGGTGCCTATAGGCTCCTTTGCGGCCTGCACCATTATCTCCTGCCCCTCTTTCAGGATGTCCTGTATCCTGACATCGGCGGGCCTCTTCTCCTTCTCATCCTCTTCCTCCTCGATCTCATCGAACGGCTCCTGTATGTCGGATACATGGAGGAAGGATGTCCTCTGGAGCCCCACTTCCACGAAGGCGGACTGCATGCCGGGCAGCACCCTTACGACGCGGCCTTTATAGATGTTCCCCGTTATGCCCCTGTCCTTGGCGCGCTCGGCGTAGAACTCTACAAGCCTCCCCTGCTCGACAAGGGCTATC
>JAUSLB010000035.1 GCA_030646655.1 Deltaproteobacteria bacterium
AGAACGCCTTCTTCATCGTATCCGCCGAGAGCATTACCTGCGGGAGATAGTACCTGTTCGAGGCAAACAGCCTCCCGACCTCCTCAAGCCCGGGGACAAGGCCTGAATTGCTTATCTTTACCGGGTCCCAGCCCTCTTTCAAGGCCTCTTCCACAAGCGGGACAATATTATCCTCATCGCCTTCGATTATCGCCTTTTTTATCTTGTCGCCGACGGATTTGATCTCAGCCTTGACTTCCGCCTGCTGAGCGGGCTTAGAGGCCTCGGAGAGCTGATGCCTCTTTATATACCTCTCTGCCCTCAAATCCTTGTTCATCAGGACGAGGGAGGCGTGATAGGCGTCCATCATCGCCTTGTTGTTAGGGTTAATGATGGCGGCGTCGAGCCCTGCAAAAAACGCCATAGTAAGGAAGTTAGCGTTTATAACCTCTCTTGCCGGAAGGCCGAAAGAGATGTTGGAGACCCCGAGTATCGTCGAAAGCCCGAGCCTTTCCTTTACGAGCCTAATGGCCTTTAAAGTCTCGAGCGCGCTGGCCGGGGCCGCGCTTACGGTCATGGCGAGGCAGTCAATGAGGACGTCTTCTTTCCTTATGCCTGCCTTAAGGGCGCGGGAGAGTATCTTCTCCGCTACCTTTAGCCGCCCCTCGGCGGTATCCGGTATCCCTGAATCGTCGAGCGCGAGGCCCAAAAGGGCCGCGCCGTATTTCTTCGCAAGAGGGAGGATGGAAGAGAGCTTCTTCTCTTCCCCGCTGACGGAGTTAATAAGCGGCTTCCCGTCAGCGGCCTTTAGCCCCGCCTCCAACGCCTCGATATCGGATGAGTCTATAACCAAGGGCAGGGTAGAGTTCTCGTTCACCGCGAATACCGCCCTCTTCATGGCGGGCGCTTCGTCTATGCCCGGCACGCCGACATTCACGTCAAGGGCGTGCGCCCCGGCCTCTGCCTGTCTCCGTGCCTCATTCCTTATCCCGGCGGTCTTGCCTTCCTTTATCTCCTCAGCTAATGCCTTCCTCCCGGTAGGGTTTATGCGCTCGCCTACGACTATCGCCGGAAGCCCTCCGCCGAAAAGCGTAAAAGACGTCCTCGACGATAAGGCTGTAAAACCTCCGAACGCGCATGCGGCGGGCTTAAGGGATTTGAATACGGAGCCCATCTTTTTTATATGGTCAGGGGCAGTCCCGCAGCACCCGCCTAATATTTTTACGCCCGCGTCAACGAGCTTTGGGACGAACGCGGCCATCTCATCGGGGGACGCCGGGAATACCGTCTCTTTCCCCTTCAATACCGGAATACCGGCGTTCGGCTGGGCTATGAGGGGGATCGAAGTAACCCTGCTCATAGCCAGGATAGCCTTGTATATGCCCTCTATGCCGAGCGAGCAGTTGGCGCCTATGCACTCGGCCCCGAGCCCCTCCGCCATTATTGCGAAAGACTCGGGGGGGGTGCCGAGCACCGTCCTCATGGTCTCGTCGAATGTCATGGTGGCCACTACAGGCAGGCCAGCGGCCTTCGCGCCTATTATAGCGGCCTTCATCTCCTTTATATCCATCATCGTCTCTATGATGATGATGTCGGCCCCGCCTTCCTTGAGAGCCGTTGCCTGCTCATTAAAGACGCTTACAGCCTCGTCAAAGTCCATGTCCCCTACAGGCTCGATAAAACGCCCGGTAGGCCCGATCCCTCCGGCTACAAAGGCCTTGTCCCCGCAGACCTCCCTTGCGCATTTGGCGGCCGCGATATTTATCTCCCGTAATCTTCCTTCGAGCGAATACTCCTTAAGCTTTACCCTGTTAGCGCCGAAGGTGTTCGTGGTCACGATATCGGAGCCAGCCTCTATATAGGCCCTGTGGACCTTCTTTACCATCCCGGGGTCTTTTAGGCATAGCTCATCCGGGCAGCCGCCGGGCTTTAGCCCGAGCTTTTGCAGCATCGTGCCCGTGGCGCCGTCAAAGAGGAGCGGCCTATATTTAAGCTCTGAAAGGAAATCCGGCATTAATCGCCTCCTTTTTTGGACGTCAATATTCAATTGTATCTTTTTAAAGCGCGAGTATCAAGGGCGAGTTTAAAAGGAACGCGCTTTGATTTTTTTCTCTGGTATAGTATATTTCAAAGAGCTTGGGAAAAAATTTTAAGAGGTGCTTTTGATGAGGGTCTTTCTTGTTATCCTGTCGCTTGTCATCACCGCTTGCGCCGCCCAGACCGTAGTCGAAGAGCCTGTAAAAAAGGAGCTTGCCCTTTGGCAGGTCCTCCAGCGTATGGAAAAAGGGCAAGACGCCATAAGCTGCGAGGATCAGTGGTTCAGGTACAGCGTCGAGCTCGAGCGGGTGGTAAAGGGGCGGTTCGACAACGTGAACGCCGTCTACGGGCAGTGCCCTATCGATAAGGCCGAATTTTTAGTCTATGACAAGGAGACTTCTAGGCTTATTAGTCAGGAGGCCGTCCCGCAAGTCCCCTGCGACCCTTGCCATAGAAGGTGAAGCACAGCCAAGGAGGGCGGGAGTGGATGTGAAAGATGCGATAAGGCAGAGAAGGAGCATAAGGAGGTTTGAGGACAAGCCCGTAACCGGCCCACTGCCCCGAAGAGGCTTACAAAGGACGAGGCGGCCGCGATCATAGTATGAGAATATCAGCCGAGCTCAAGCTCCCGGGCCTCCAGCTCCTTGATCCTGTCCCTCAGCCCCGCGGCCTTCTCGAAATCCAGCTTCTTGGCCGCCTTCTCCATCTCCTTCCTTAAGGACTTTAATATCTGCGGTATCTCGTGGGCAGGGATATACTCCTCTTCCTTTTCACTCGCCACAGGGACGGTATAATAGTCCTCCTCGTAGATCGAGCTCAATACGTCCTTTATCCTGCTCTTAATCGTCTCAGGCGTGATGTTATTTGCCTTGTTATATCCGGCCTGTATCGCGCGCCTTCGTTCCGTCTCGCCGATGGCGGCCCGCATAGAGCGGGTCATCGTGTCGGCGTACATTATGACATGGCCGCCTACGTTACGCGCCGCCCT
>JAUSLB010000059.1 GCA_030646655.1 Deltaproteobacteria bacterium
AAATATTTTTTCGCAAGCGACTCGATGGAAGAGGCCTGATCGAGGATCTTATCGAGCTTCTTAGGTATCTTTACAAGCTCCTGTAAAAATCCTACCCCGGCCTCATCCGGTATATTCCCGGACACCCTGCCGAAATAGAGCGCGAGGAGATACAGCGCGGTAAGCTGGGTGGTAAAGGCCTTCGTGGAGGCGACCCCTATCTCAGGGCCCGCGTGCGTCATGAAAGACCAGTCGGTCTCCCTCGTAAGGCTCGATTCCATCACATTGCAGATGGAGATTGTATAAGCCCCCCTCCTCTTTACCTCCCTTACCGCCGCGAGCGTATCGGCTGTCTCGCCCGACTGGGAGATCGAAATGACGAGCGTCTTTTTGTCTATAAGAGGGTTCCTGTAGCGGAACTCAGAGGCGAGGTCGACCTCAGAGGGGATTTTAAAGAACTCCTCGAAGAAGAACTTGCCCACAAGCCCCGCGTGCCACGATGTCCCGCACGCCACTATATATACCCTTTCGATCTCCTTTACGGGGATATTGAACTTATTTAAGAAAATATCGCCTGTATCTTCGGTGATAAGGCCCCTGAAGGTATCGGCTATGGCCCTCGGCTGCTCGTATATCTCTTTCAGCATGAAGTGGCGGTAGCCGCCCTTCTCAGCCATAAGGGGCGACCAGTCGATGAAAGTCGGCGCCCTCTTTACCACAGCCCCCTCAAAATCCGTGATAGTCGTCCCGTCTTTTGTTATCGTCACCATCTCGCCGTCTTTTAAGAATACCGCCTGCCTCGTTATGTCGAGTATGGCGGGGATGTCCGAGGAAAGCATCGCCTCGTGCTTTCCTACGCCCAGGATGAGCGGGCACTCCATGCGCGCGCCGACGATCTTATCGGGCTCGCTCTCGCTTATGGCGGCTAAGGCGTATGTGCCCTTAATGTATTTCATCGCCGCCCGGACAGCCTCTTCAAGGCTTTTTCCCTTTTTTATCTCGCGGCATATGAGGTGGCTTAAAATCTCGGTATCCGTCTCTGACTTGAACCTCGCCCCTTCCTTAAGTAATTCCTCTTTTAAAGAAAGATAGTTCTCTATTATCCCGTTATGCACCACCGCCACGCCTCCTTCGAGGTGCGGGTGCGCGTTCTGCTCAGTGGGCCTTCCGTGGGTCGCCCAGCGCGTGTGGCCGATGCCGCAGTTGCCGTCAACGGGCCTCTTACGGACCTCCTGGACGAGCTTATCGAGCTTTCCCACGCTCCTTCTCAGCTCGACATGGCCGTCCTTTAATACGGCTATCCCTGAAGAGTCGTAGCCCCTGTACTCAAGCCTCTTAAGGCCGTCCAATAAGACGCCGGATGAGTCTCTTGGCCCGATGTAGCCCACTATCCCGCACATATATTATCCCTTTTTCATCTTCCGCTTTGACCAGCCCTCTATCACCTTCTCAGGGGCCCTCGTAATCACAAGAGAGCCGGGCAAGACATCCTTTGTTACCGTCGTGCCTGAGCCTACGTAGGCGTTCTTCCCCACCTTAACAGGCGCCACGAGCTGGGTGTCGCTCCCGATGAACGCGCCGTCCTCGATGATAGTCTGGTATTTCTTAACGCCGTCGTAGTTGCAGGTTATAGTCCCCGCGCCGATATTCACGCCCGCACCTATTATAGAATCGCCGAGGTACGATAAATGGTTCGCCTTCGAGCCCTTGCCTATGGAGGTCTTCTTCACCTCTACGAAGTTACCTATACGCGCGCTGTCGCCTATTAAATTGCCCGGCCTCAGGCGCGCGAAAGGCCCTATAGATACGCCCTTTCCTGCCTTCGTGGATTCCATTATCGTATAGCTCTTAACGGCAGAGCCTTCGCCGATCGACGAGTCGATTATGATCGAGCCCTCTTCTATTACGCACCTCTGGCCTACCTCTGTATTTCCGCTTAAGCGCACGCCCGGGTAAATAACCGTATCGAGCCCGACCTTTACTCCGTAGTCTATATAGGTGTTGTCCGGGTCTAATATAGAGATGCCGCTGAGCATTAAGCCTTCTGAAATCCTCTGGCGCATAAGCTTATTCGCCTTTGCGAGCTCGACCCTGTTATTTATGCCCATGACCTCATACGGGTCTATGTGGGTGAGGGCCGTGACCTTCCGCCCCTGTTCTACGGCCATCTCCACTATATCAGGAAGGTAATACTCCCCCTGCGCGTTCTTTTTGCCGAGCTTTTTTATGTTTACTGAAAGGAAGTCATAATCAACGAGGTATATGCCGGCATTCACCTCGTTGATCCTTTTCTGCAAGGGGCCGCAGTCCTTGTCCTCCACAATGCGCGCGACCGCGTTATTCTTATCCCTTACGACCCTGCCGTACCCGCTGGGGTTCTCAAGGACAGTTGAGATAAAAGATAAGACCGGGCCCTTTGCGCCCCCGCGCATCTTTATAAGCGCGGTTACGGTACCTTTGGTTATCAGCGGGACATCGCCGGATAGAATAAGGACATCCCCGCTAAAGCCTTTCAGGTGTTTTAATGCTATCGATACCGCGTGGCCTGTGCCGAGCTGATCTTCCTGCAGGGCGAAGGTGAGGTTATCGGAAGGGAAAGCGGCCTTGACCGAATCCTTGCCGAAGCCTACTACTGCTACCACCTTCCGGGCGCCAAGCTCTTTTAAAAGGTTCAGGGGATAGAAGAGCATAGGCTTGCCGGCCACAGGGTGGAGCACCTTGGGGATTGTAGATTTCATCCTCGTGCCCTTGCCGGCCGCAAGGACGATAGCCGATAGATTCCTCATAATATTCCAAGATATATTAACATCTTACTTTCGTCAAGGATTTTAGACTGATACAATAAAGCTCTTCGACCCAAAAATAACGTAAAAACTTATATAAAAAGGCCTAATTGCGCCCTGTGTTTGCTTTTTGGGCATAGGACTGGCTCCCTGCACCCTCCTGCCTCCGAATGATCCCGCCGAACTTTCCCCAAATACCCCTTCCGCCCCGCCCGCCCGCTTCTAAAGGCGGGCAGTTCTTGAACGGCGCCTATTTGCAAAAAAAGCCGCGTTTTAAAGGTGCAGAGCGAGCGGAGCAATACCCCGAGGCGCGCGGCAGCGCGCAAAAAGGCCTTTTTGTAAAGTGCGGCAAGCTACTGTATTAAACCCTAAAAAAGAATAAAAAAAGGCCCCCGTCCTTTTACGGGGGCCTTTGCTGAAAATTTAAAATAAAATTCTAAAGCTTTGATTTCCGCTCAAGGGATAGCCTGCCTTCGGGCGAGCGCTCGAACTCGAAAGCGTCCCTGTGCCTCTCTATCAGAGTCTGGCCCTTAAGCCCGAGGGCCGTAGAGCGGCAGAAGGGGCACTTCAAGACCCTCCCGTGCGGCATCTCGCGGAAGTTATCCCTGAAGTACAGCCCGCACCCGTGGCATTCGATGTCTATCTCAATATCCATCAGTCTGCCTTAGCCGCATTCGCTGTAGCCGCATCCCCTGCACACAAGGCATCCGTCAGCGTGCTCGACGGTCCCGCCGCAGTCCGGGCAGGCCCCGCGCTTCAGTAACTCCGGGGCGAGAGTGAAATCGAGCTTTGAAGCGCCCATGCCCCTGTCCAGGCC
Organism: Deltaproteobacteria bacterium; assembly: GCA_030646655.1. Classification (GTDB taxonomy): domain Bacteria; phylum Desulfobacterota; class GWC2-55-46; order GWC2-55-46; family GWC2-55-46; genus JACRCL01. The sequence continues at coordinate 3,580 of JAUSLB010000059.1, forward strand.
CCCGGCCATCCTTCCGAGCGACAACAGACCGCCTGTATTCCTCTTTAGCCCCAGATACCAGTCCATGGCCTTGGCCATGGCGTCAGAACATGAAGTGACTTTAGTCCCGCCGTAGCCTACCGGCAGATGGCAGCTTATGCCGCGCATCTGCTTTACTATCTCCTGAGCCTCTATGCCGCTCCTCAGGGCCAGAGAGGTCATCCTGCCCATGGCCTCGCACTGGGAGGCGACGCACCCGCCTGCCTTGCCTATCTGGGTGAATATCTCTATGGGACGACCCTCCTCGTCCTCGTTGATGGTGACGTAGAGGTTCCCGCAGCCTGTCTTCATCTTCCTTGTGACCCCGAACGCGACCTCGCCCCTTACCTTCGGCTTCGGGGAGGCATAAACCGCAGGCTCGGGCGTCACGGCCTCCGCGGTCTTTGCCGCAGGCTTCTCGCTCCCTTTGGTTAAGACCTGAACCTCGCGGGAGCCGTCCCTATAGACAGTTACCCCCTTGCACCTGAGCTTGTATGCAAGCAGATATACCTCGGCTACATCCTCGACAGTCGCCTCGTTAGGGAAGTTCACGGTCTTGCTTACGGCGTTGTCGGTATACTTCTGGAAGGCCGCCTGCATCCTTATGTGCCAATCGGGGTTGATGTCGTGGGCCGTTACGAAAATCCTCTTCACATCCTCCGGTATGCCGTCAATCCCGTGGAGCGTGCCCTTAGCCGCGACCTCTTTCATTATCTCGGGGCTGTCGAACCCCCTGTCCTTCGCTATCTCATCAAAAAGAGGGTTTACATCCAACAGCTCTGTGCCTTCCATCACGTTCCGGGTAAAGGCGAGGGCAAAGAGCGGCTCTATGCCTGAAGAACAGCCCGATATTATCGAGATGGTGCCTGTCGGGGCTATGGTCGTAACCGTAGCGTTCCTTAAGCCCTTCAGTCTTCCGTCATATATGGAGCCTCTGAAGTTCGGGAAAGACCCTCTCTCCGTCGCCAGCTCAATCGACGCCTTCCTCCCCTTGTCCTGTATGAACTCCATTATCCTTTCAGCCGTCTCTATCCCCTCTTCGGAGTTGTAAGGGATATTGAGCCTTATGAGCATGTCCGCGAAGCCCATTACGCCGAGCCCGATCTTCCTGTTGCTCTTTGTCACCTTCTCTATCTGCTGGATCGGGTACTTGTTCATCTCGATCACGTTGTCGAGGAAGTGGACGGCCTTATTTACGGTCTCTTCGAGCTTTGCCCAGTCGAACTCATGGCCCCCCTGCCCGTTCCCGTCAGCCTTCCTCGTTATCATCCTGCTTAAATTTATCGAGCCTAAGTTGCAGGACTCATAGGGAAGCAGAGGCTGCTCGCCGCAAGGGTTGGTGGATTCTATCGGACCTACGCGCGGAGTGGGGTTGTCGGAGTTCATCTGGTCTATGAAGATCACTCCCGGGTCTCCGTTCTTCCACGCCATCTGGACGATCTTATCGAAGACCTCCCTCGACCTCATCTTCGCTACAGGCCTGTTCGTCCTCGGGTTTATGATGTCGTAATCGTTGTCAGCCTCGACAGCCTTCATGAAGTCCTCGGTAAGGCTCACGGAGATGTTAAAGTTGTTGAGCCTGTTGTTCTCCTCCTTGCAGACGATAAAGTTCATTATGTCCGGATGATCGACCCTCAGTATCCCCATGTTCGCGCCCCTGCGCGTCCCGCCCTGCTTAATGGCCTCTGTGGCGCTGTCGAATACCGTCATGAAAGAAATGGGGCCTGAGGAGATCCCTGAGGTGGAGCCGACCGCGTCTCCCGAGGGCCTAAGCCTTGAGAAGGAAAACCCCGTGCCGCCGCCGGATTTATGGATAAGGGCGGTATGCTTTACCGCCTCGAATATCGAGTCCATCGAGTCCTCGACTGGCAAGACAAAACAGGCCGACAGCTGCTGCAATTCCCTCCCGGCGTTCATGAGGGTAGGCGAGTTCGGCATGAAATCGAGGGATGTCATCATCTCGTAGAACTCCTC
>JAUSLB010000072.1 GCA_030646655.1 Deltaproteobacteria bacterium
CTGATAGAGGCCGACACCGTCTCCGTTATGCCCCTCCAGACGCTCCTTGCGTTCTACGACCACGGCAAAGTCAGGCATAGGTTGTCCGAAGATACAGAGGGGGCGGAAAAGGTCGTCTCCGAGCTCCGCTTCGCCGGGATAGACTACGGGCAATTGGTCCCGGTACTCGAGAACGAGGAGCTTAAAAGGGAGGCTGAGGTCTATAGCTCTATCGTAAAGAGCATAGATGAGAAGGGAAAGGCGCTCCATGAAAAGAGGGGATACGCGGTTAAGTATTCTCTAAGCGGGTTCGAGGCCCCTCTGTCCGCCATGCTCGATGAGATCGGCAATGAGAACTTCCTTGAGAGGCTGTGGGCAAAAGACCCGTCGATCTGGAAAAAAGGCCCGGAAGAAAAGAAGCTTATAAAGGACGCCCTCGGGTGGCTTACGCTCCCGGACATCATGGATGACAACAAGGAGGCAGTCGTCTCTTTTGCCGAAGGGGTTAAAAAAGAGGGCTTCACAAAGATCGTCCTCCTCGGCATGGGAGGATCAAGCCTCGCCCCGCTCGTATTCAGCGAGGTCTTCGGCTCATCCCCGGGCTACCCTGAGCTTATCGTGCTCGATTCCACGGACCCGGACGCCATAAGGTCTGTCACAAGGTCAATCGACCCGTTAAAGACGCTGTTTATCGTCTCAAGCAAGTCAGGCTCGACAATAGAGCCCTTGAGCCTCTTTGAGTATTTCTACGGGCTCCTCTTTGAATCCCAGAGGGAGGCGGCGGGAAGGAATTTTATGGCAATAACCGACCCCGGCACCCCCCTTGAGGGGTTCGCGAGGAAATACAGGTTTAAAAAGATATTCATAAACCCCCACGATATCGGCGGGAGGTTCTCGGCCCTTTCGTACTTCGGGCTCGTGCCCGCGGCCCTAATCGGGGTTGACATTTCAAAGCTCCTCCATCATGCGTGCAACATCTCTGCCGCAACGCACCCTTGCATTAAGGAGAAGGAGAACCCCGTCGTGATGCTGGGGGCCGCCTTAGGCATACTCGGCAGATCCGGCAGGGACAAGGCAACCTTTTTCCTCTCAAAAGAGATGGCAAGCTTCGGGCTCTGGATAGAGCAGCTCATAGCCGAATCGACCGGCAAGGAGGGCAAGGGGCTTATCCCGATAGTGAATGAGCCGCCCGGAAGCCCGGAGGATTACGATGATGACAGGGTATTTATCCATATAAGCGCGGTTCACGAGGACAGGAAGCTGTCGCATGCCTTAAAGGAGCTCGCCTCGGCAGGGCACCCTGTCATAAGCTTTAATTTAAGGGACCCCTACGAGCTCGGGGGGGAGTTCCTTAGATGGGAGGTGGCTACCGCCGTCGCCGGGCAGGTCTTGGGCATAAACCCGTTCGACCAGCCTGACGTAGAGCTCGCCAAAAGGCTTACGAGGGCGCGCCTCCACGCCATAGATAAGAAGGGGGCCCTACCGCCGCCAGGGGTCGAGGTGAACGGCAAGAGGTTCAGGGTCTTTTTCGGCAAGACGACTTTTGAAAAATTAAGGCCGTACGCGCGGGGGAACGGGGATTTAAGGAGCGCCATGAAGGAGTTCTTCGGGCTTGTAAGAAAGGGGGACTATCTGGGCCTCCTCGCCTATTTCGACCCTTCGGATGAAGAGGCCGGGAAGAGCTTTGCCGGGCTTAGGAAGGCCTTGAGGGACTCTACCAAGGCAGCTACCCAGTTCGGCTACGGGCCGAGATACCTCCATTCAACAGGCCAGCTCCATAAAGGCGGGGCGAACAAAGGGGTTTTCATAATCATCTGCCATCAGGCGAAAGAGGACATCCCGATACCAAAAAGCCCGTACACCTTCTCTGAGCTTGAGCTGTCTCAGGCGTTCGGGGATATGGAGGCGCTCGATTCAAGGGGGTGCAGGGTCGCGCTCCTCGAGCTTAAGGACTCTTCCCTTGAGTCCCTCGCGGAGGCTGAGGCGTTTATAAAGTCCGCTTTGCAGGTCAAGGTGTGAGGTTCTTATGCGCATAGGCATGGTGGGGCTGGGAAAAATGGGGATGAACATGGCCCGGAGGCTCTCCTTAGGAGGGCATACTGTCACGGCCTATAACAGGACCCCGGATAAGGTAAAAGAGGCCCTGTCCGAAGGCATGCCCGGGGCATATTCGATAGAGGAGCTTACGGATTCACTCCCGGAGCCGCGCGTTATCTGGCTTATGATACCCGCGGGCAGGCCGGTTGACGACACCATTGCGGAGCTTAAAAAGACGCTCTCAAAAGGGGATATTATCGTTGACGGCGGGAACAGTTTTTATAAAGATTCAGTAAGAAGATACGGGGAGCTTAAAAGCTCAGGTGTAAATTTCCTCGACGCCGGCGTAAGCGGCGGCATCTGGGGGCTTAAGGAGGGCTACTGCATAATGGCAGGCGGGGATGAGGAGGCCTTCCAGACCCTTGAGCCGGCATTCCAATCGCTCTGCCAGAGCGGGGGCTACCTCTACTGCGGCCCGTCAGGCTCAGGCCATTTCGTAAAGATGGTACATAACGGGATCGAGTACGGGCTCATGGAGGCTTACGGGGAGGGGTTTGAGCTCTTGAAGGCTTCACCATTCGGCTCAGGGCTCGACTTTGAAAAGGTCGCCCGCCTATGGAACAGGGGCAGCGTAGTAAGGTCGTGGCTTTTAGAGCTCCTTGAGGCGGCGTTTAAAAAGGATAAGAGGCTTGAGTCAGTGAGCGGGTATGTGGAGGACTCAGGCGAGGGGCGCTGGACCGTAAAAGAGGCGGTTGACGCCGGTGTGCCCCTTCCGGCTATAACAGAAGTCCTTTTCAGGAGGTTCCGCTCAAGGCAGGAGGGGTCCTTTGCCGAGAAGGTGCTCGCGGCATTGAGGGCCGAGTTCGGCGGGCACGCCGTAAAGACAGAGCGGAAAAAATAGCCTTTCCATTTAGCAGGCTGCTGAAAAAGTCCATCTGTTTCGTTGGCATCAAAGCTCGTCATTGCGGCGTATA
>JAUSLB010000074.1 GCA_030646655.1 Deltaproteobacteria bacterium
ACCAAGTAAGGTGCAAAGGGGCCTTAAGCTCGACCCCTTTTTCCACTATCTCCGATTTACGCATGTGGATTAGGGGCGTTATTATCTTAATCGCGCTCCCCGGCCTTGTGCCGAGCGAGACAGCCTCCTCAAACGCCTTAAAGAACCCCTCCCTGCAATCAGGGTATCCTGAGCTGTCTTCCTCTACCGCCCCGATATAGACCTCCTTCGCCCCTATCACCTCTGCCCAAGATACGGCGATGGATAAGAGGTGCGCGTTCCTGAAAGGGACATAGGTAACCGGGATCCCCTCCCTTTCAAGCTCCCCTGAGGGGACTTCTATCCTTAAGTCGGTAAGGGCTGAGCCGCCGATCTTTTTTAAATAGCCTATATCCGCTATGAGCCTGTCTTTTACATTGAAGTAGTCGGCGATTTTACTGAAGGCCTCAAGCTCGCGCCCCTCCGTCCTCTGGCCGTAATTGACATGGAGGAAGGCGGGGGCGCTTTTTTCAAAGGCGATAGCGGCAGTGACCGCGCTGTCGAGCCCGCCGCTCACTAAAACGACCGATTTGCGCATAGATCAATTACAGCATATACCGTAGAACGCCTCAACCGAAAATTTTCCTTACGGCATCAGGCAAGCTCTCCTCAATCGGCCTTCCCGTATTTACCCTAAAGCCCTCCCCGGTAATCCCCTTGTATAGCTCCTTCTGCCTTAGATATACCTCCCAGCGTCCGTCGGACGCTACTCCGCCGGGCTTTTCCTCCATAGCCCTCTTATGAAGCCGCTCTTTTACCATATCCGCGCCAGCGGTGCATTCGATTATGCGGCATTGCGCCCCCGGTATCTTCGAGGCCGCCTCTTTCGCCCTTTCAAGATGCTTTGGGTTTAAGAATGTGGCATCGAGTATAACAGAGCGTCCTGAGCGAAGGAGCCCGGCCCCTTCCTGAATAAGGGCCGCATAGGTCCTTTCAGTGAACTCGTCCGAGTATATCCCTTTTTTAAAAGGCTCGTATCTCTTTTCATGCAGAGGGAGCCCGGCAAGGCCTTTCCTGATCGAGTCGGAAGAGATGCGCGGCAGGTTTATCGCCTCGGAAAGCCTCCTTGCGAGAGTGGATTTGCCCGTGCCTGAAAGCCCCGATACTATGACCATAGCCGGCCTGAAGCCCCCGGTAGAGTAAAGGTCCGCCAGATAGAAATGGTATCTCGCGTTGACCAGGGACAGAGCCTTTTCATCCTCCGCTATTTCAGGCTCCATGAATTTAAACCCCTCCACCTTTCCCCGCACATAGGCGCGGTAGCATTTGTAAAAGTCGAGGAGAAAGCCCCCGTCCTTGTCCGAGGCCTCCCTGAAATATCCTTCATCCAAAGCCTTCGTAAGGTCGTGGCGATTCTGATAGTCGAGGTCCATCGAGAGGAAGGCGGCGTCAGCCACCGTGTCCGAATACCGGAACCTCTCGTTAAACTCTATGCAGTCGAAGATGTTTATGCCGTCTAAGATGGAAATATGCTCGCAGTGAATGTCGCCGTGGCAGTCCTTTATGAAACCTTCATTCACCCTTTTAAGGAAGAGGCCTTGATTATTATCAAGGAACGAATCCGTGTAATCTTTTATAGCCTTGCGCCGCTCATTCGAGATCGTCTTATTTATGAAATCCCTTGTCTGGATGAAGTTCTCGTCGGTATTCTTCCTTATTACATCAGGCGAGCCGAAGCCTGAGATATAGGGGTTAGTTAAAGCTTTTTTGTGGAACTCAGCTACTGCGCGGGCGATCCTTAAGATGGTCTCCTTTTTTACGGCCCCGGCTTTAAGCGCACGCACAAGGATGCTCTCTTCCGGGAGCCGTGCCATCTTTACGGCGTATTCTACGGCCTCTCCCTCCACGCCGACAAAGGGCGTCCTGCCCGGCGCTGTTATCCTGACCACGCCGATATAGACGGAAGGCGCAAGCCTCCTATTAAGGCGCACCTCCTCTTCGCAGAAGTGTTTTCTTTTATCAAGCGAAGTAAAGTCAAGGAAGCCGAAGTTTACGGGCTTTTTTATCTTATAGACGAAATTCGGGGTAAAGAACAGGTAAGAGATGTGAGTCTGGCAAAGCCTTACTTCTTCGGGGTTTTCCGGATACGCGCGCGGGTCGAGGAGGGCCTTAATAAGCGGGGGGAGCTCCACCTTTGCCTCCTTTTATTTTGGTTCGAGTATATAGACCCCGGGCAGGTTCCTGTAGCCCTCTTTATAATCCATGCCGTAGCCTACCACGAAACCCTCGTCAATCCTCGCGCCTGCGTAATCGATAGCCATGCCAGCATGAGAATCGCGCAGCAATAAAGTGCAGACCTTTATCGATGCCGGGCCCTTCTTCTTTAAATGCTCGATCACCGCGCGAACGGTCCTTCCCCTGTCGATGATCCCTTCTATTACGATTATATCCCTGCCTTTTATATCGGCGGTAATATCGTTTTTTATCCTGACCTCTGAAGACGGCTCATCCCTTAAACCGTAAGAGGCGGCCTGAATAAAATCTACCTCAACAGGGGCGTCTATCTCCCGTGCGAGGTCAGAGAGGAATACAAAGGCGCCCTTGAGGACGCCTATTAAGACAGGGTCTTTTCCGGCCAGATCCGCCTCAACCTCGCGGGCAAGCCTTCTGACTATCTTTTTTATCTCTTCGGGCGAATAAAGCAGCTTGATGCCGTCCTGCATATAAGAGAGAATCCTCGGGTTCAAAATTTAAGCATATAATCTGCGCCAATTAGTGTCAAGCCAGTTTTTTTATGGCTGAAATGATCGCGGAAGGAGGTTTAAACCTTGAATTCGAAATACGCATGTGCTAAAAATAAATAAACGTTTATAACTATTTGCGGCGAGTAGATGATAATACAGTGCGATAAATGCTCAACGAAGTTCAGGCTCGATGATTCGAGTATCACAGGCGGTGGAGTCAAGGTCAGGTGCACCAAGTGCCAGAACGTATTCATCGTAACGCCTCCCCCCCCGGCCGAAGAGGTGCAGGTCGAGGAGGTCTTCGGTCTCCACGGCCCGCCGCCTAAAAAGCCTGATGAGCAAAGGAGGGCAGGCACTTCCCGCGCAAAGGCCCCGGAGGGGATGAACCTTAAGTTCGATTTCTCAAGGCCGGAAGAGGGGTTAGAAGAGGGGGGCAAGGGACCTGAGCCTCAGGAAAAGCCCGAAATGGATGAGCCCGCGCCCGCCTTTAACGGCCCTGACCCAGGCGCTCCGCAGGGAAAGGATGAGAGCAAGGAGGCGTTCCTTACTAACGATGATGGAGCGCCCTTTAAGGAAGAGAGCTTTAAGATAGAACCCCCCTTAACGCCGGATAAAAAGGGCGGAGAACCTTTCAACGACCTCGATTTCAGCTTCGACGACCTCGATAAAAAAGATGAGCCAATAAAACAGCCTCTGGAATGGGATACGGCGGCTGAAGGCCCGGAGGAGGAAAAAAAAGAGCCTCCAAAGCCCGCTGAAAGGCCGATGCCGGCCTCTGCGCAGGCCGCCTACGCAAAAGAGGCGAGCCCGCCCGCGCCAAAACCCGCGCCAAAAAACGACGAGGGCGAAAACAAAGAGAGCTTCTCAGACCTCCTCTCCCGCTCGGTCTTGGAATCAAAGGAGACCCCCCCTGATATAGAGAACGGCGAGGAATTAAAAAAGGGGTTCGCCCCGCAGAGGGGGCAGTCAAAAAGAGGGGGGGCAGGGCTCATAATAGCGGCCCTCGTATTTATATTAGGCGGGGCCATAATCTACTTCTCGGGCATAATAGACACGCTCGCAAAGAGGATCGCCGGCCCTAAGACGGCCGTCCAAAAGACTGTCGAGATAGAATCGATTAACGGCATCTTCCCGGAGAACAAAGGGTTCGGCAGGTTCTTCGTTATCGAGGCGCGGATCAAGAACATAACAGACTCCCCTCAGGAGATTAAGGCCGTTATAGGGGTGGTATATAACGATAAAGGGGAGAAGATAGCGTCCCGCTCGGTCTCGCCCGGCAGGGTGATGTCGAACGAGGAGCTGAAGAACCTCCCGAAAGAAGAGATCCTTAAGCCTTTCAAAGACCCCTCAGGGGGCACGATCCCGCCCAAAGGGACTGTCCCGATAATGGTCCCCTTCATAGACCTGCCTCCGGGGCTTTCAGAGTACGGCATAGATATCGTCCGCTGAGAGATTACTCCATTAACCCGCCCCTAACCCGCACCGACACGCCCTTTATTCCGTCCTGTATTTTTTCCCCGCGATTTATCAGGTTGCTTCAAGCCGCAACCTGATAGGCAATCCTCCTGATGGGGGAAGGATTGCCTCTGGACGCTCGCCGGCTCGCGAAGTGAC
>JAUSLB010000075.1 GCA_030646655.1 Deltaproteobacteria bacterium
CAATATGCCTTATACGCGCATAGGCAGGCACTACGGGAAAAATATGCTCTTTAAGGCAACGGGCCTCGTTATCCGCTCTATCGAGCTTATGCCCTTTGCGATCAGGGAAAAACCTGAGCTTGCCCTTTCGCACGGCTCCCGCTCGCAGATACTGTCTTCAAAGGCCCTGAGGATACCTTCGATACTCATATACGACTACGAGCACTCAAAGGGGTTCGGAGTGATAAACCCGACGTGGTCGATATGCCCGGAGGTCTTAAAAAAAAATCGCAAAGGCCGCCGCTCCCTCACATACCCGGGAATAAAGGAAGACGTCTATGTGCCCGACTTTAAGCCGTATAACGGGATAAGGAGGGACCTCGGGGTACCTGAGGAGGCGATACTCGCTACCGTCCGCCCGCCGGCGAGCGAGGCGAACTACCAGAACCCGGAGGGCGAGAGGCTCTTCGAGGATACTATGGATTACCTGTGCGGCTTTACTGAGCTTAAGATAATAACGCTCCCCCGAAATGAAAGGCAGAAGCTTCAGATAATAAGGCGCTGGACAGGGCCATATTCCTCAAGGAAGGTAATAATCCCCGGTGAAGTGGTCGACGGGCTTAATTTAATATGGCATTCGGACATAATAATCAGCGGGGGCGGCACCATGAACAGGGAGGCCTCGGCCCTCGGCGCGCCGGTGTATAGCATATTCAGGGGCAGGATCGGGGCTGTGGACAGATACCTCGCAGGCGCCGGCAGGCTTACCCTCCTTGAGAATATCGAGGAAGTCAGGGCAAGGCTTAAGATAGCCAAATGGGAAAGGCCCCCCTCCCCTCCCCGGCAAAGGAGCAGGTCGCTCGAGGTGCTTGTAAATAATATCGAGGCGATAATAGGGCTTTGCTGCTGAAAAACATGGGCCATCTTATGAAGGTAATGAGCGTTGTAGGGGCGAGGCCTAATTTCATGAAGGTTGCCCCAATTATTAATGAGATACGGAGATACAACTGTCAAAGAGGACAGAGCGCCGGGGCCCCGCCTCATATAAAGCACATCCTCGTCCATACAGGGCAGCATTATGACAAAAGCTTATCCGGGCTTTTTTTCTCTGACCTTAAGATGCCAGCGCCGGATGTTTATCTGGGGGTCGGCTCGGCCTCGCACGCAGCGCAGACAGCCGAGGTGATGGGGAGCTTTGAGCCGGTACTGATGAAAGAGAGCCCTGATTTCCTGATAGTCGCCGGGGATGTAAACTCCACCCTTGCCTGCGCGCTTGTGGCATCAAAGGCCTTTTATATAAACGGCGAGAGGGCCCTTATAGCCCATGTGGAGTCGGGCCTGCGCTCGTTTGACAGGACCATGCCCGAAGAAGTGAACCGCGTCGTCACGGACCACATCTCCGACATCCTTTTCGTCACGGAGGAGAGCGGGGTCAGGAACCTCCTGAACGAGGGCATACCGGGGGAGAAGATCCATTTCGTAGGCAACACTATGATAGACACCCTTATCGCCTTTCAGGACAAGGCGGAAAGCTCAGGGATAATCGGCAGGCTCGGGCTTACCAGCAACTCGAAAGCTACAGCCCCTTACGGGCTCCTTACGCTCCACCGCCCCTCAAACGTGGACAACAAAGACGCGTTCCTGAACATAATACTCGCGCTCGATGAGTTCTCAGGCCAGATGCCGGTAGTCTTCCCGGCCCATCCGAGGACGATGAGCAGGATAAGGGAGTTCGGGTTTGAAGGCTACTTCCACCTCGCGAACAACGGGGCCGAAGACAGCCTCCTGCGGAGCAGGATCAACCTGATAGAGCCTTTGGGGTATATAGATTTCTTAAGCCTTATGATGAACAGCCGCATAGTCCTTACTGATTCAGGCGGAATACAGGAGGAGACTACCTGCTTAGGCGTCCCGTGCGTGACCTTAAGGGAGAATACCGAGAGGCCCGTGACCGAAAAAGAGGGGACGAACATCGTAGCCGGGGTCACGAGGGAAGGGATAGTGAGCTCGATAAAGTATCAGCTTAATAGGGAGTTCAAAAAGAAGATGCCGAAAAACTGGAACGGGAAGGCCTCCTCAAAGATAATCGGGGTGCTTTTAAAAGAGCACGGGAAGAGGAACCGATGAGGCACGCAGGGGATGCAAAGAGCTATGTACTCGTAACCCCCGCGCGGAACGAAGAGGCCTGCATTGAGGATACTATCAGATCCGTGGTCTCCCAGACCGCGCTGCCCTTGAAGTGGGTGATAGTAAGCGACGGCTCGACGGACAGGACAGACGAGATAGTAAAAAGTTACGCTGACAGATACCCATTTATGACCCTCCTTAAGGCACAGAAGGCCGGCACACGGGATTTCGGGTCAAAGGTAAGGGCCTTCAATGCCGGGTACTCATCGCTTTACGGCATTGATTACGGTTTTATCGGCAACCTTGACGCGGACGTAACGCTCGCGCCGGATTATTACGAAAGGGTCATACGAAGGTTCCTCCTTGACCCCAAGCTCGGCATAGGCGGCGGGGTAATACTCGATCTTGCGGGAAAAAGGTATGTAGAGCAGAGGAACAGCCTTGAGAGCGTCGCGGGCGCTGTCCAGCTCTTTAAAAAAAAATGCTACGAGGATATCGGTGGCTATATCCCGATAAGGACAGGCGGGGTCGATTCAGCCGCCGAGATACTCGCGAGGGCCCGCTCCTGGAAGGTAGAGACCTTCCCCGAGCTGAAGGTCTTCCACCACAGGAAGGTAGCGGGAAGGAGGGCTGGCGCGTTAAAAGCGAGCTTCCGTTACGGGATCACTCACTATATCCTCGGCTACCACCCGCTCTTCCATTTGATAAAATGCGTTTACAGGGCTGCCGACAGGCCGTTCATTATTGGTAGCGCATTAGCTTTTTTGGGCTATTACTGGGCGCTCCTTCGCGGATATAGGCGGGTGCTCCCTGAAGAGGCTGTGAAATATCTAAGGCGCGAGCAGATCGATAAGATCCTGCCGGAATTTATGAAAAGACCTCTACAAAAGGCGCTATAAAAATGTGCGGCATCTGCGGACAGTTTAATTATAAGAGCAACGCGCCGGCGGACCCAGTGCTATTGGAAGAGATGACAGGGAGGCTTAAGCACCGGGGGCCTGATGACGAGGGATACTATATCTCAGGGCCGGTAGGGCTGGGCTTCCGCCGCCTCTCGATAATAGACTTGGAGGGAGGCCGCCAGCCGATGTCGGACGAATCAGAGACTGTCTGGGTGGCGTTCAACGGCGAGATATATAACTTCCCCGAGCTGAGAAAAGAGCTCGAAGGGCTCGGCCGCAGGTTTAAGACAAGCTCTGATACGGAGGTCATAGTCAACGGTTATATGGAATGGGGAATAGATGTCCTCGACCGTCTTAACGGGATGTTCGCCCTTGCGATATGGGACGTAAAGGAAAGACAACTGATGCTCGCGCGCGACCGCATGGGCATAAAGCCGCTTTATTATATGCTCGACGAAAGCCGGATCCTCTTCGCCTCAGAGGTCCGCTCCATACTCGCCTCTTTTAAAACAAAGCCTGAGCCGGATGAGGCCTCTGTCTATCTGTTCCTTCGTTACAGGTACACACCCTCGCCTTTTACAATTTTTAAGGGCATAAATAAGCTCGCCCCCGGCACGCGCCTTATTGTTAAGGACAAGTTGGTAAAGGTAGAGCGGTGGTGGAGCTTCAAGCCCTCCCCGATCGACCCCTTGCCTGATGAGGGGTCCGCTGAAGAGGAGCTGGCGTCTATCTACAGGAGGGCGGTAAAGAGGCACCTCTTAAGCGACGTGAAGCTCGGGCTGCTCCTTAGCGGCGGGCTCGATTCAGGCCTGCTTTTGGCGTTGATGAACGAGTCGGGAGAGGGCTGGCATACTTATACCGTAGGCTTCGGCAAGTGCTTCCGTAACGACGAACTAAAAGCCGCGAAGGATACCGCAAGGGCGCTAAACGCCCCTAACTTCTCCGTCGAGCTCGATAAAGAGACTTTCGAGGACACATTATCCGGGTTCATCCCGATACTCGAAGAGCCGATAGCGTCGTCGTCTATAGTCCCGATGTACCATTTATGCAAGAGGGCGCGGCAGGACGTGAAGGTCGCGCTGATGGGACAGGGGCCGGATGAGCTGTTCGGCGGCTACAGGCGGCATATCGGCGTCCATTACGGGAGGCACTGGAGGTCTTTGCCGGAATGGTTTAGAAGGTTAAGCTCCTTTGGCCTCTCTTATGTCCCTCGTAACGAACCTGTAAGGCGCGCGCTCTACTCTCTCGATAAGGATGACAGGTTTGAAAGATACCGTCAGGTCTTCTCTGTATTGCCTGACGGACTGGCCTCAGCGCTATTTAAGGACGGCGCCCTGCCCCCTGATGCGGATGAAAGGATATTCGAGAGCTGGAAAGGCCTCTATCCGCTTATGGAGGGGACGGATGAGCTCGGGGGGTTGCAGTTCCTTGAGGTGAGGTCGTCTTTGCCGGATGAGCTGCTCCTTTACGCGGATAAGCTCTCAATGGCTCACGGGCTTGAAGTGAGGGTCCCTTACCTCGATAAAGAGATCGTCGAGTTCGCGGAAAGGCTCCCCTCCTCCTTCAAGGTGAGGAACGCCTCCGGCAAGCGGCTCCATAAGCGGGTATGCAGGAGGCTGCTGCCTAAAGAGGTCTTAAGGCGGAAGAAGCTCGGCTTTGAGACCCCTGTAGACGGATGGCTGAGGCGTATGGGCAACGGCATGATGGACAGGCTTATGGACGATAAGGCGCTCGTTTACAGGTTTTTAAGGCCTGAGGCGGTCCACGCGCTCGCCGAGGAGCATGGCTCAGGCAGGTCAGACTACTCAAAGACCCTCTTCAGCCTCGCTGTGCTCGAGGAATGGATGCGGGCTTATACGGCTTGATATGCAAAAAAGGAAATAGATTTTAACCTTGAGATACTTAAGCCATATCATCGAGACAAAAGGGGTACTACACTCCCTTGAGCGGTCGCTTCAGATAATAAGGAGGTATTCGTTCGGGAGGAAAAGGTTCGCTGAGATGGTCTCCTCTATAGCCGGCTCCCTCTATATAGAAGGCTACAGGGACTTTAATGAGGCGGATAAGCTCAATCTCCTTGCAAGGGTGGATGAGTCCGGCTATCCGCTCCTTCGCCTCTGGAGGTGGCCTCAGGGCGCGAGGTGCGCCCTTACGGTATCTTCAGACGTTGACTCCATAATATTCGCGGACTTCCTTAAAAGGTTCATATATTTTTAAAAAGCTAAGACCCGAACGAGGAGAGCATATTGCGATGGAAAACGAACTGCTGCCCATACACCCTTTAGCCCTTGTATTCACTATCATAGCCGGGGTCCTGATGCTGTTCCTCCCGAGGAGGGCCGCGATGGTCCCGCTCATCTTCGCGATCGTCTTTATGCCGCTCCAGCAGAGGATAGTCGTCGCATCGCTCGATTTCTTTATCTTAAGGGTGCTCGTCCTCTACGGGTGGGCGCGGGTCTTCATGAGGGCCGAGTATCAGGGGCTTACGATAAACCGCATAGATAAGCTGATGTTCCTCTGGGTAATTTCAGGGACCGCAGCCTATACGCTCCTGTGGCGGACTGAGGCCGCGTTCGTAAACCGCCTCGGCAGCTCCTTCGACATAATAGGGATATATTTCCTTACGAGGTTCCTCGTGCGGGACTTTGAAGATATCGTCTGGGTTGCAAAGTCATTCGCTGTGGTAAGCATACCGGTAGCAACGGCTATGGTCATAGAGAAGCAGAGCGGCAGGAACCTTTTCTCGATCTTCGGGGGCGTGCCCGATTTTACCTTCATAAGGGACGGGAAGCTCCGGTGTCAGGGCGCGTTCGCGCACTCGATAACCGCAGGGACTTTCGGGGCCTCGCTCCTGCCGGTATTCGTATCGCTCGGCTGGCTCAAGGGGCATGGCAAGATGATAATGCTGCTCGGCGCCATCTCAGCCGCCATAATCACCATCAGCTCTTCCTCAAGCGGCCCTGCGGCCGCGTTTATGGCGGGGATAGCGGGTTTGCTCATGTGGCGGTGGAGGGCGAACATGAGGCCTGTAAGGTGGGGCTTCGCCTTAATGGTACTCATGCTCCATATTGTAATGAAGGCCCCCGTATGGGCGCTCCTCGGAAGGGCCCGGATATTCGGCGCATCCACAGGCTATCACCGCTTCAACCTCTTCGACCAGTTCGTCCGCCGTTTTGACGAATGGTGGCTATTCGGGGTGAAGTCAACGGAGGACTGGGGCTATTACCTCTTCGACGTTACGAACCACTTCATAAGGATAGCCGTTGACGGAGGGCTTTTAACCCTCGTCCTTTTCATCTTTATCCTCGCCTATGCTTTCCAGTCGGTCGGGAGGGCCGTAAAGGCGGAGGATGAGACGTTTAAAAAGAGGATCTACTGGGCCTTAGGCGCGTCTCTGTTCGTCCATATCGTTTCTTTCATGGGCGTTTCCTATTTCGACCAGATAAAGGTCGTCCTCTATATTCTTCTGGCCATGATCTCCGCCTTAAGGGACGCATACCCGCGGGAGGCCCCGGCAAGGGCGCCTGCATTAAGGCTTTCCGGCCAGACGAACTGATGGACATCTCTGTCGTAATCGTAAGCTGGAACGCGAAAAGGTTCCTCCTCGAGTGCCTGCAATCGCTTTACTCTGAGCATGAGATGGAGGTTATAGTGGTCGATAACGCCTCCATAGACGGCTCCCCGCAGGCCGTAAAGGAGCTCTTCCCGCAGGCCATACTAATCCTTAACGGCGCCAACGCCGGCTTCGCCGGGGCGAACAACGCCGGCATAAGACACAGCGCAGGCAGGTATTTATGCCTCATAAATTCGGATGTGACGGTATTCAGGGACACCCTCGATAAGATGGTCAAGTACATGGACGAGCACCCTTCTATCGGCATCCTCGGCCCCATGGTATTGAACCCGGACCTGACCCTCCAGCGCTCGTGCAGGAGGTTCCCGGCGCTTTCAAGCTCCTTCCTCTTGGCCCTTGGGCTCGGCTCTGTCTTTAAAGGGCTGGGGTTCTTTCCCCATGACGGCGTCCGGGCCGTGGAGGCGATCAGCGGCTGCTTCATGATGGTAAGGAGGAAGGCTGTCAATGAAGTAGGGCCCATGGATGAGAGGTTCTTTCTCTATGCCGAGGACAAGGACTGGTGCAGGAGGTTCAGGGACGCCGGGTGGACGAACGTCTATTACCCTCTGGCAAGGGCGCTCCATTACGGGGGCTCGAGCTCCAAGAACGCCCCTGTCAGGTTCTATATAGAGATGCACCGGGCGAACCTGCAATACTGGAGGAAGCACCGAGGCGCAATCTCCCTTGCGGCATTCCGGGCGGTAATGATGCTACACCAGTTTGTAAGGGTCCTCAGGGGGGCCTTACTCTACATAATAATGCCCTCTCAGAGGGAAGAGGCCGCGCATAAGGTTACCAGGAGCCTCGCGTGCCTTAAATGGCTCGTCTTCGGGGGTAGCGCATAAGGCCTATGGGCATATCTAACCGAAGACGGGGGGAAAAACGCCACAAAAAACTTTTAAGAACCGTCCTTAAGTTTAAATGATAACCTTGTGATTTAAATCACATTTGTAGAATACAATCTCCTGTATCTTATCCTTAAGCCAAATAATCGGAATCTCTGCCATCTCAAATGCAAGGCTTCAAGGAGGTTGTAATGAGAAGACTTGCGTTACTGAACGTATTATTGTTAATCTGCGTTGCCGTCCCAAATCTCGCGATGGCCGCGGCCCATTATGTGCGCTCCGGCGCCGCTGGGAATAGCAGCGGGACGGACTGGACTAACGCATGGACGGCTCTGCCCTCAACCCTTACGAGGGGGGACACCTACTATATAGCCGACGGGAGCTACGGAAGCTACACCTTCAACGACGCGGCATCCGGATCCACGAAGATCTACGTCAAGAAGGCTATCGCCTCAGACCACGGGACGGATACGGGGTGGCTGAGCTCCTACGGGGACGGGCAGGCCGTTTTCTCCGCCACCGTGTATTTCACGACCAGCTACTGGGTCTTTGACGGGCAGACAGGCTCCGGCAAATCAGGCTACGGCTTTAAGATAACGACCAGCGGCGCGAACAAGCTCCTGAGGTTCGACAACACCCCATCCTATATAACGGTATCGCGTGTGGAGATGCAGCATAGGGGAATAAATACCGAGAGCGGGGACGATATAATCTACACGCTCGGCGCCAAGTATATTACGGTCTCGCGCTGCTACCTCCACGACGCGGGCAGGGCCCCGATACTGCTTAGGGGCACGACCGATTCGATATTCGAATACCTCTATGTGGCAAGGAACTGGTCAACAGGCACAGAGCATTCGGAAGGGATCTCGGCCTATAACGGCACCCACAGGAACATCGTGAGGCACAGCGTCTGGGAGGACATAACAGGCACGGGGGTATTGATGTTCGACGGCGACGGCTGGGAGATATACGGCAACGTCCTTTTCTACACGCCCGGCTTTACCGGCTCGGTCGGCAACGGCGCCATAGCCACATGGACAGGGTATTCGGTCACTAACGCGAAGGTCTATAACAACACCTTCGTCAACCTAAAGGGCTGGAATACCGGCTTATCGTTCGATTTAGGCGGGTCAAACAAGGCCTACAACAACCTCTGGTACAACTGCGAGAGGGTTAAGTTCGGCAACGTCTCCCATGACTATGACTGGTTCTATAACTCCGGGACGCAGTCCGAGACGCACGCCCAGTACGGCGCCGGCGACCCGTTCGTTAGCTCAGCGCTCTACAATTACCGCCTTAAGTCCGCCACAGCCGCCGGGCTTGCGCTAAGCTCGCCTTACAACATTGACATGGAAGGCAAGGTGCGCGGGTCTGACGGTGTCTGGGACCGCGGGGCCTATGAATACGGGGTGGGCTCAATAAACAACACAACCCCCTCGGCCCCCGGAGGCCTTACCGTAAATTAGGCTCTCATCCGTGTGCCGGCCCGTCCCCATGTAAAGGCCGGCACACTCCTCCTTTAAATCTTTTAAGTAAAACCATTAAATCCTTCAAAGGCTTTACCCTCGTTTAATCCGGCTTAAGGCCTTCTTTTCCCTTAGCTGAGCCAAAACCCAAAAGCCAAAAGCCAAAAGCCAAAACCAATGATACATCCCAAGAGGCTAAAGGTGCTCCTTCTCGGCGCGTCCTTTAACACAAGGAACATGGGCGTAAGCGCGCTCACGGCAGGGGCGATAAAGTGCGTCAAGCGCCGCTACCCAGAATCCGACATCTGTTTTCTCGATTACGGAAAGAGCGCCGAGACATACAACTTTAAAGTGTTCGGCAGGGACATCCTCATCCAGCTTGTAAACTTAAGGTTCTCCAAAAAGATCTATCTGAAGAACCACATCGCGTATCTCCTTTTATTGTCCGTTATAGCGAGGCTCATCCCTTTCAAGGAGGCACGTAACAGGCTTGTCTCCTCGAACCGGCGCCTGCGCCAGATATGCGATTCGGACATTATCGCCTCTATCTCAGGCGGCGACAGCTTAAGCGACATCTACGGGCTCGGCAGGTTCTTCTATGTGGCCCTCCCCCAGCTCCTCGTCATCCTCCTCGGCAAAAGGCTCATCATGCTGCCGCAGACGATAGGCCCGTTCAAGCGTAAGCTCACGAGGGCCGTCGCCGGGTACATCATCGGCAAGGCGGAGATAGTCTATTCGAGGGATTATTCGGGGCTCCTTGAGGCGAGAGAGATCCTCGGGATGAGGGGCAGGCCGGATAAATTAAGGTTCTGCTACGACGTGGGGTTCGTTATAGACCCTATAAGGCCGGCGCGGCTCGACCTCGACGGCCTGCCTGAGGCCGGTCCCGGCAGGCCCTGCACGGCCGGGGTCAATATAAGCGGGCTCCTCTCCATAGGAGGGTATTCAGGGGACAACATGTTCGGTCTTAAAGACGACTACAGGGAGCTTATAACAGGGGTCATCGATCTCCTTATAAATGAAAAGGGCGCGAACGTGCTCCTTATCCCCCATGTGTTCGGGGCAAAATCCCACGCCGAGAGCGATGCGGCGGCGTGCGAGGAGGTTTACGGAGAGCTTAAGGGGAAGTACGGCAACAGGATATTCATCGTAAGGGGCTCCTATGACCAGAACGAGATAAAGCACATAATAGTGCTATGCGACTTCTTCGTGGGCTCGCGCATGCACGCCTGCATAGCGGCGCTTTCCCAGAACGTCCCTTCTGTAGCCATAGCCTACTCCAAAAAATTCTACGGCGTGATGGAATCTATCGGGGTGGAATCTTGCGTCGCGGACCCTTGCAGGCTCGGCAAAAAGGAGATACTCGGGCTTGTAAGCAGGGCGTTCGGGGAAAGGGACCTTATTAAAGAGCGGCTTAAGAACATAATCCCGCAGGTAAAGGAATCGGTGCTGGGCCTTTTTGACGACATACTGCCCGAAGGCGCAGCCGCGAAGGGCCGGCCCTAAGGAATATGAAAGTAGCTTTCGTCCCCTCCCCTATGGACAG
>JAUSLB010000078.1 GCA_030646655.1 Deltaproteobacteria bacterium
TTTAATCCCTCACTGAGGGTTCAATTCCCCGAAGCTTGCTTCGAGACTTTTTCAGCATAGGGGTCTTCGATACCTCGCAGTTTGCTGCGGGGAGGTTCATTAGAATTAAGGCTTCTTGAAAAGGATTTTTTGAGGTTTTACTACTGGTAAACCGGCCTCTTAAGGTCTTCCTTCACCTTGGAGAATATCATCCGGCCGCCTGTCGTCTGCAATACGCTCGTGATCGAGACATCGATCGATTTGCCGAGGTGCTCTCTGGCGTTGTCGATCACGACCATCGTGCCGTCCTCGAGGTAGCCCACGCCCTGGCCGTGCTCCTTGCCTTCCTTCAATACGAGTATGTTCATGACCTCTCCGGGCAGCACCACGGGCTTCATTGCCGTGGCGAGCTTGTTGAGGTTAAGGACATTCACGCCGTGGAGCTCGGCGACCTTGTTTAAGTTGGCGTCGTTCGTTACGATCTTTCCGTGAAGCTCCTTGGCAAGGGCGACCAATTTGCTGTCGACCTCTCTTATGTCAGGGAAGTCGCGCTCCGTTATCGAGACATCGACCTTCTTGCTCGACTGGATGCTCTTTAGCACGTCGAGCCCCCGCTTGCCCCGCGCCCTTTTGACAGGGTCGGGAGAGTCGGCTATGTACTGGAGCTCCTGCAAGACGAACTGGGGCACGATGAGCTCGCCATCGAGAAACCCTGTCTCGCAGACCTCCGCTATGCGGCCGTCGATAATCACGCTCGTGTCGATTATGAGCCCTGAGGACTTAGACTTGGCTTGGGAGGAAGGGCCCTTGAGGAAATCGCCGTCGAACTCATCGCCCTTCTTCATGCCGATGCTCAATCCGAGGTATCCTATGACGCAGTTGGCCAGAAGGTATGCCGAGAGCTCCAGATACCTGTTGTCGTTATTTATCATCAGGGGGTAGGTGAGGAGGTTTGCTACGATGAGGCCGGTAATGAGGCCGACAGCCCCGCCGGCTACGATCCTCAGGGGAGCTCTCTTTACCCTTTCTTCAAAAATTAAGGCGAGGGCGGCTATGAGGAGCCCGCTTATAAAGCCGATATACGCGAACTTGCTTCCTGCTATCTGAAAGGTTATGAAGTACCCGCTCGCGGAGGCAAACAACACAAGCAGGGAGCGCATTATTATGAACACCCGGTAAGCCTCCCTTCATCTTTGCATGATGCGGTAAAGCTCTTCTTCAACCTTCTCCTCTTTGATGTTCTTCGCTATCGAGAGCTCTTTTACCAGCAGGTTCTTCGCGGTATCGAGCATCCTGCGCTCTCCGAAGGAAAGCTCCTTGTCGAATTTGAGCATGTAGAGGTCCCTTAATACCTTGGCGACCTCCATTACGCACCCGCTCTTTATCTTATCGGTATAGTCCCTGTAGCGCCTGTTCCATGTCTGGTTGTCGAGTATGATCTCTTTCCTGTTCTTTAATATCTCGTATATCTTGGGCACCATGGACTTTTTTACTACCTTCCTTAAGCCCACGTTCGAGGCGGTCTCTATGGGGATCATTATGGTGGCCTCGGTGTTGAGTATCTTAAGGATATAGAAGTTCTTACCGACGCCTAAGACGTCCCTGCACTCCACACCTACTATCCTTCCTACGCCATGGGCTGGGTAAACGGCAAGCTCGCCTGTCTTAAACGACTGGATATTGGTTTTTGGCATGAACTCCTTGTTTGAGGGAAGAGAAAGGTATACAATCCAGTATAGTACTTTATATCATGGAACTGGAGCCATAGTCAAACAATTTAAAATGACGGTGAGAAGGTTCAGGGCAGGCCGTCTGCATTAAAAAAATCCGAATTAATCTCAGGGTTTATCTCGACGGATGAGTATCTGATGCTAAGGCCCTCCTTTCCGTTTTCTATGGAGATATTAAATGGGATGTGAGCGCCCCCGGCTATACGGTAATCCGACAAAGAAGCCGTAAACACAGGAGAGCCGTCTTTAATCCTCGTTATCTTCGTAATGTGCCCTTCGGCGTCGGTGGATACTATCTGCCCTTCTGCCCCGCCTCCGTTGACAGGCCCGGCCCCGAGGAGGAACGAGACGACTTCCTCTGCCTTGAACGGGTAAGGCAGTTCAGGGTCATCCCAGCCGAAGCGGGAGGACTGCCCTCTTGAGAACATATACAGGCTCTCGCCGTCGCTTACGAGGAGGGCAAGGGTGTGGCTAAAGGGGCCGAGCACCTCTATCCTGAAAGACCCCGGGCTCTTGGCAATGATAACCGCCTTGCCGCTTAGAGGCACTGGCTTTTTAAGTTCGACTACGGCCTCAGCCCGTATCGAGGAGGGCTTGAGCTTTGCCGTCTCAGGCGGCAAAGGTAATGGAGCCGGAGCGAAGGCCGCGCAGCCGGAGACGAAGGCCGCGAGGAAAAGGCCGAAGGTCTTTTTAAGCCTCACGGGTTGCTGGCCTTCAATTCCTCGCGCAATTTTTCGAGCTTATCCTTAAGCTGGGCATTGCCGGGGTTTATCTTAAGGGCCGACTCGTATGAGGAGAGCGCCTTCTGCTTTAAGTTATTCTTGATGTAGGCGTCCCCGAGGTGCTCTATCACCAGCGGGTCTTCGGGCAGGGCCCTGGCCGCCTTCTCAAGCTCAGCTACGGCCTTGTTGAACTCGCCCTTCTTGAAGTAAACCCACCCGAGGGAATCGAGTATGTGGCCGCTCTCAGGCTTCAGCTCCAGAGCCTTCTTTACAAGCTCCTCGGCCTCGTTGAGCCTTATCCCCTTCTCGGCGTAGGAGTAGCCTATGTAGTTAAGGGCGTTGGCGTGCCTGGGGTCAAGGGCGAGGACCTTGAACATCGCATCCATCACCTTTTCTTCCATCTGCGCCTCGTCATAGACGACGCCTAAGAGGAAGTAGAGCTCCGGGTCCTTCGGGTCGGCCTTGACCGCCCTCTCAAGGGTCTCTACGGCCTCCTGATATTTCTTCGCCTCCCTGTAGATGGTGGCAAGGAGGCGCAGGAGATCCGTATTGTCGCCCTTTATCTTTATCGCGTCGCTAAGCTCCTTTATGGTGTTGTCGAGCCTGCCCTGACGCTCATAGATGTATGCGAGGTGGATTTTCGAGTCTATAAAGCTCGTGTCCTTCTCGGGGATCTTCTGGAACTCGCTCGCGGCCCTGATGAGATCCCCCTTCTCCTCGAAGGTCGTGCCGAGGTAGTACCTTACCCTGTGGAAGTCCGGGCTTATGATAAGTATGTCGCTGAACTTCGTTATCGCGTCGTCATACCTCTTCTTCTCGAAGTATATGAGGGCGATCTTAACCATCGCGTCGAGCCTCGAATCGTCATTCTTCTCAAGCTCCCTGTACTGGGCAAGGGCCTCATCGAGCCTGTTCTGCTGTATGTAGAGCGTGCCGAGCCTGCTGAGGATGGCGGTATCGTTCGGCATTATCTCGATGCCCTTTGTGTAAACAGCTATCGCCTTGTCGGTCTTCTTATCGAGCTCGTAGGTGACCCCGAGCTCGAAGTACGCGGCCCCGAAGTGCGGGTTTGCCGTAAGGGCCTTCTCGTAGTATCCGGCCGCAAGCGGGTAGTTGGACCTGTCGAACTCGACCTTGGCGAGGTAATAATAGGCCATGACAGAGTCCGGGTTTACCTTAAGGAGCTTATTAAGGACGTCTATCGCCTTGTCGTACTCCCTTATCTTGGCGTAGAGGGCGCCTAAGAGGATGTATGTCTTAAAGTTATCAGGGTCGAGCTCAATGGCCTTGCTGTAGCTCTCAGCGGCCTTATGCTCGTGCTTCAGTATCGAGTGCAGCTCCGCATGGGCGAGGTAGGTCTCCGCCCTCTTGGGGTCGAGCTCTATCGCCTTTTCAAGGTATTTCTCGGCGCTCTCGGTCTCGCCCACGGCCATGTAGGTCACCCCGATGTCGGCATGGAGCACGGCTGACCTCGGGTCGAGCTCTATCGCCTTTTTGTATAATTCTATCGCGCCGGAGTTGTTGCCGCTTTTTTTAAGCATCTGGGCGGCGGTGAAGTAATAGTATGAGTCAGAGCTCTTCGTCCTTTTGACAGTGACCTTCGCCTCAGCCTTTAAGGAGAGCGCAGGAGAAAAAAAGCACAGGAAGAAAGCCGGGAAGATCAGGCTTTTTAAAAGTTTGTTTTTCACAGCTCCTCCGAAACTCTGTTTTAAGCTAAGGCTGGGCCGTCGTCGCAGCCGGGGCCCGGGTTATGATGCGGACAGGCGGGTTTGCCGTAAGGTGCCGGCGGTTGAAGGGCGCTAAAACCCCTGAAATAGAGCTTCCCGAAGGCAAATTTTGCCGCCTCCATGATAACACCGCCTGAAACCATAGTCAAACAATTAACGGCCCTTAAGCGTCAGCTTTCAGTGGAGGAGCGCCTGCTGAGCGGGAAGTTTCAGGGGGATAGGGCTTTTTTTGGGGGCCAAAAAGGCATTAATTCCCGGCGTTCTTGCGCCTCTCGAGCCTGTCCCTCACCTCGACGGGCAGGTGGATCGACTCGATATCGAGGCCAGAGAGGATATCGCTTAAGACATCTATCTTCTCCTGAAGGGTCAAGCCCTTGTGGATGAGGATGCGCCTTTCGCCCCGGAGCATGAATAAGCCCCCGGGTGTTGCGACCTCGCCTTTACGGAGGTCTTCGTAGCCGAGCTTTATGGAGAGCCTTTCGGCTGTCTCCTCGAGGATATTAAGATAGGCTTCGTTTTTCATGGATGATATTTTCCTTATTTGGCATTTCCGTGTCAAGATAAAAGAGATGCGGGCCCCAATAAAGAGGTTGACACAGGCTGGCCGTTAGATTATATTTCAAACAAGGATTTAGATTTACTAAAAAAATCCTGAAATCTGAAATTAAAGCTGAAAACGCTTGCGCTCGCATTCCCCGCAGCCTGCTGTAGGGATTCAATCCATAAGCCGAAAGGAGCAATATAAATGGCGGAAAATATCATACATGTCTCTGACTCCAATTTTGAGACGCTGGTGCTGAAATCCGAGGTGCCGGCCCTCGTGGACTTCTGGGCGAGTTGGTGCGCCCCGTGCAGGGCCATCGCGCCTATCGTGGATGAGATGGCGAACGAATACTCGGGCAGGATAAGGGTTACGAAGATGAATGTTGATGATAACCCGGCTACCCCGGGCAGGTACGGGGTCAGGGGCATCCCGACTTTAATCCTCTTTAAGGGCGGCAAGGTCATTGACCAGCTCGTAGGCGCCGTTCCCAAGAACCAGATCAAGGAGCTTATTGAAAAAGGGCTTTAATAAAAGCGTTTGAAGATTTTTCATAAAGGGGCAAAAGACATTTTGTCCCTTTTTTTTGCGCCTAAGCGTTTCCCTTGTAAAGAGCGGCGTTAGAAGTTAAAATAATAAGGCTTATCAGGCCATCCTGATAGATAAAGGCTTGGGATGAACAGGAAATCTTACATTACGGCCTTCGCTCTCTTCGCGGCGATTGCGTTCTTATTCGCGGGGTGCAAAAAGGGCGCAGAGAACCACCCGGCTTCAAGTCAGGCGGAAAGTTTGCCTGACCCGGTAATCCCCTTTAAGCTTACCACCTTTGACAAGAAGGAGTGGAGCGTGGCGGGGGTCAAGGGAAAGCCCCTTGTGATAAACTTCTGGGCCTCGTGGTGCGGGCCGTGCAGGCTCGAGGCGGGAGAGCTCCAGAGCGCGTACTTAAGCCTTAAAGACACCGGGGTCGAGTTCATAGGCGTTGCCGTTCAGGACACGGACAAGGACGCCATGGGCTTTATAAAAAAATACAACTTAACCTTCCCTTCCGGCAGGGACTCTACCGGCGAGATAATGAGGGCATACAACATCTACGGCGTGCCCACCACCTATATAATCGGAAGGGACGGCAATATCAGATACGTCCATTCCGGAGCCATCACCGAAGAAATACTTAAGAGCGAGATAAAAAAGGCGCTCTGATCTTACCTTTGTTTTTTCCTGCTTAATCCCTGAAGCCCTTTCAGCGCGGCCGCTATAGGTTGCGCTGTATCTCTATCGCTGATAAAATTTAAGTAGAGCCTTGGCAGGTTGCGGAAAAACTCTCTCAGAGTGTCATTCTGAGCAAAGCGAAGAATCTCATCTTTCGGTAAATCAATAAGTTACGAGATTCTTCGGTCGCTCTGCTCCCTCAGAATGACCTGAAATCGGACTTTTTCCGCATCCAGTTAGTATGGTATTGGATTTCCTAAAAATGCTGAGAGGGCCGGATGCCGCTTAACCTTTCGCCCGGAGCGCTGATAGTGCTTCAGAGGCGCTACCTAAAAAAAGACGAGTCAGGAAATATCGTCGAGACCCCTGAGGAGATGTTCCGGAGGGTAGCCAGCAATATCGCTCAGGCCGAAGGGCTTTACGACAAATCCCTTGTAAAGAAATACGAGGAAGAGTTCTACGGCATCCTTACGCGCCTTGAGTTCCTGCCAAACTCGCCGACATTGATGAACGCTGGAAGGAGGCTCCAGCAGCTCGCGGCCTGCTTTGTGCTTCCTGTCAACGATTCGCTCGATTCCATCTTCGATTCGGTAAAGAATACCGCGATAATCCACCAGTCAGGCGGGGGCACGGGTTTTTCTTTCTCAAGGCTGCGGCCCTCGACCGATATCGTAAGCTCGACGGGCGGCACGGCGAGCGGGCCGGTATCCTTCATGCGGGTATTCAACTCGGCGACCGAGGCCATAAAGCAGGGCGGGACCCGGCGCGGCGCGAACATGGGCATACTTAAGATCGACCACCCTGACATAATCTCTTTTATTACCGTCAAGGAAGACCCGGCGGAGTTCGTCAATTTCAACCTCTCCGTGGCGGTCACCGACTCTTTCATGGAGGCCCTTGAGAAAGGGGCGGACTATCCCCTTATAAACCCGAGGACAGGAAAGGCCACGGGGTATTTAAGCGCGCGCGAGGCCTTCGACAGGATCGTTGAGTGCGCGTGGAAGAGCGGGGAGCCGGGGGTCATATTCATAGACAGGATCAACGAGGCGAACCCGACCCCTCAGATAGGAGATTTCGAGGCGACGAACCCCTGCGGAGAGCAGCCGCTGCTTAATTACGAGCCCTGCAACTTAGGCTCCATCAACCTCGGGAGGATGCTTAAGAAAGACGCGAAGGGCTGGGCCATGGACTATGAAAAGCTCGAATACACTATCCGCTTAAGCGTCCGCTTCCTCGATAATGTTATAGATATGAGCAGGTATCCCACCCGCGAGATAGACGCGATGGCAAAGGCGAACAGGAAGATAGGCCTCGGCGTCATGGGATTTGCGGATATGCTCGTAAG
>JAUSLB010000079.1 GCA_030646655.1 Deltaproteobacteria bacterium
CTTACGACCCCTGCATCTCCTGCTCGACGCATATAATGGATGTGGATTTCGTGGAGTAAGGAACCAAGCCCCCGGCCCTGTCAATCAATTAACAGGCTGCTGAAAAAGTCCATCTGCTTCGTTGGCATCAAAGCTCGTCACTGCGGCGTAGTGGCTAACTACGCCTCATTCCTCGCTCCCCTATTTCATCGGGGCCTCGCATCTGGAGCTTTTTCAGCAGCCTGAACAATCTTCGAGTTTTTCCGCAAACTGTTAGCAGGCTGCGGCAAAGCGCGACCTGATAGGCAATCCACGGATGGATCGCATCCCGTTAGCAGGCTGTTGAAAAACAGCCTGCTAAAGCAATCCACGGACGGATTGCCAAATTGCGAGACTAAAAAGTCGAGCAATTTGTAAGATTTGGACGGAGGCAGCCCGGCCAAATCGTGGTTGAAAAAGTCCAGGACGGGCTTTTTCAACATCCTATTAGAAGAAGTACCTCTTTTTTTGCGGCTTCTCGTTAGCCTTTATCCCGGAAATAACTACCTCCTGCCCGGCGTTAAGCCCTTCGGCAACCTCAGTAAGTATCCCGTTGGTCTCCCCGGTCTTCACAGCCACCCACTTGGGCCTGCCCTGATCGAGTATGTATACCCCGGTCTTGTTATCCTTCTGCTTTAACGCCTCGTTCGGGACAACAAGCACATCCTTAATAAGCCTGCTAAGTATCTTTATCTCCGATGTCATCCCGGGTTTTAATAGCGCTTTGCCGTCATCTGTAATCATTATAACGACCTCAAAGATAGTTACCGTCCTTTCGGTCTTTCCTTTCGGGGCTATCCGGGCGACCACCCCCTTAAACGACCTGCCCGGAAGGGAGTCTACCGTGATAGAAGATTCCTGCCCGACTTTAACCCCGCTGATGTCGACCTCGTCGACCTGAGCGTTGACATAGATATTATCGAGGTTGGCCATGCTGAATATCTGAGTGCCCTCTGACGCAGAAGACAAGGTCGATGAGATGACTTGGCCTGCCTCGACGAATTTTTTTAAGATAGTCCCTGTAAAAGGAGCCTTTATCTCCGTGTCCGCGAGCCTCTCCTCGGCCTCCTTAAGCGCCTCTTTTGACTGGAAGACCTCTGCCTCTGATAATTTAACGTCGCTTCGGGCCTTCTCAACCGTTATCTGCGCGTCTTCGAGCTCCTGCTTGGAGATTATCCCGTCCTCGAACAGTTTCTTCTGGCGCGTAAGCTTAATCCCGGCGTCTTTAAGCGAGATGCGGGCCTTATCGAGCCTGGCCTTTGCCATAAGCAGGTTCGCCTCTGCCTGATTCGCCCTTGCCCGCTCTGTCTTGGGGTCGAGCTTTACTGTAGTCTCCCCCTTTTTGACATTATCGCCCTCGTTATAGGGGAAGCTCGTTATCTCGCCCCCCGCCTTGCTCTTTACGATCACCTCTACATCCGGAATAACGGAGCCCCTCGCTATCACCTCGAGCCTTAGCTCGCCCTTTGAGGCCTTCACGGTCTTTAAATCATCGGGCGTATTATTATTGCCCGTACCTGCGGAAAGATATAAAAATGCGCCGATTATTATTATAACGGCGCCGGCTATGACAAACCACTTCTTCACCTTTCCACCTCTGTATCCTTCATCCTTATCCCAAGCTCGTCCAAAAGCGTGCCCCTCTCTCTATGATACCTTATAAGGGCCTTATTGTAATCGGAAATAGCGGCTATCTCGTTCAGCCGCGCCTTGGCCAGGTCTTCCTGAACCTTAAGGACGTTATAGGTCGTGGAGCGGCCTGCGGCGAGTTTTTTCTCCTCTGCCGAGAGAGACTCTTCCGTTAGTCTGGTCGAGACCTTGGCCGCTTCCACGCGGGTTGTCCCGGCCTGAATGTCCTTAATCGCCCTGTCGATATTCAATATTATCTCCTGCTCGATCTTCTTAAGCCTCAAGACATTCTGGTCAGCCTCCAGACGGGCGGCCCTTAAGTCCCCCATCGCCGTTCGGTTGCCGAGTGGATAGCGCAGAACCAGGCCTAAAGACCACTCAGGGTTTGAATCAAGGTTGTTGTACGATCTTCCCAAGCTCGTGCCGAGCCCGTTATATCCGTAGCTCGCCTCCAGATCGATCTTCGGGAACTTCTGGTTCTCGGCGTATTTTATCCGGATGTTGTTCTTCTCAAGCCCTGTCTTCGCCTCCAGATAATCCGGGCGAAGCTTGATAGCCGTATTCACGCTCTCTTCAACCGGCTCAACTTGAGGCCTTATAGCGCCGTTGCCTTCGGGGACGATCTCCTTATCTTTAAGCGCGAAGACGTCTTTGGATATAAGCAGCTTTAGGACACTCTCTTTCTCCCTCACCGCACCCTCGGAAACGATCACATCGTCCTTCCTCGTTGAGGCCGCGGCCTCTGCCTGAGTGGCCTCTATCGCGGATATTGAGCCTGCCTCGAATTTTTTCCTGTTTATCTCGAACAGGGCCTCCGCAAGCCTCTGGGATTCCCTTCTTACCCTCAGCTCCTCGCGGACCCTTATAAGGTCCCAGTATGCGAAACCGTAATCGGCCAGAGTATCCGTCACCCGGCCCTTCAACCTATTTATGGATATGTCGCGGTCTTTCCTCGCGATATTTATCTGCAGCTCGGTTGCGTTCCCTCCGAAGTTCTTCAAAAGAGGCTGAGTTATCGTTACCCCTGTAAAGGACACATACTCGAACTCGAACCTGTTAAGGGTCTCCGCTGTCCAGTCGTTCCTCGCCTCCAGCGTATAGGTTGTCCCGATACGGGTCTTGCCCGTAAGGCCGGCATCGAGGCTGTACCCCTCTGACTTGATGGATGTAAGCCCTCCTGCCGCAACGCTTGGCCGGGCGCTCAAAGGGGTTTCAGAGTCCTGCCTCTTAAAAGAGCCGAACGCCTCTATATCGAACGCGCCCTCCTGCCTTGCTATATTCTCCTCGGCTATCCTCGGTGAGACCTTCTCTATCAGTATGTCGAGGTTATTCTCAATGACCTTGACCGCGCCTTCTTTAAAGGAGAGCGTAATCCGGTCCTTTTGGGGCTCTTCGGCTAAAATAGATGCAGGGTTTGAAAGGGAAAAAGCAAGGAGCAGGAATAGGAATCTTCTGCTTTCAGGCATCTCTACCGACCTTTTAAGCCATTTTTACGGCGGGTATTATTTTAGATTTGCGGGAATTTAAAACAAAAATTTATTTTTTCCGGCCAGCCGTGCGGGCGGGCTCGCGTAACAGTATCTTTCTCGGGCGCACGCCTGCTGAGTGGTCCTTTGGGGCCGATATCTTCTTCATAAGGTGGAGCCTGCCCTGCTTTTTAAGCCTCTTATATATCCTTACCCACGCGCACTCGCAATCTATATTCACCTCGCACATGCCGTCAACGACCCCTCCGCAAGGGCCGTTAAGGAGCCCCTTCGGGCACTCTGTGTGCGGGCATATCCCGCCTGTCTCGATTAGGACGCACTCCCCGCAGAGCGAGCACCCCTCAAAGAACCTGCCGACACGCTCAACCGTTGCGAGGAACAGGGAGTCGAGCGCGGGCAATACCGGCTGGACCTCCTCGGCGACATCGGCGACGGTCCTCACGCCTGCGCCGCAGGCAAGCACCAGCACGGCCTCCGCATTTTTAAGACCTTCCTGGGTCCTGTATTCTTTTAAGACGAGCTGCCTGTAGCAGGTCTCTTCAGGAAGGGAGCTGCCGAGCACCTCTATGCCGTTACTTTTAAGCATCTCCGCCATCTCGTCGAGCTCTTTTTGCCCGCCGGTGGCGCACTGCTCAGCGCATGAATCGCACCCGAAGAGATAGACGGTCTTTTTCCCCTTGAGGGCCTCGATCAGCTTCTTTATATCCTTTTTCTTCGTGATTATCATATGTAAGGCCTTTGGAGAAAGCGCAGAAGAACCGATAAAAACGGTATCGCTAAATTATATGGAGGCCAGCTTTTTTGCCGCCTCCACGGTATTTTTAAGGAGCATCGCTATCGTCATCGGGCCGACGCCGCCCGGGACAGGAGTGATGAAAGACGCTTTACGGGATGCGCCGTCGAAATCAACGTCCCCCACGAGCTTTCCCTCAGGCGTCCTGTTTATGCCCACATCTACAACGATAGCGCCCTCTTTTATCCAGTCGCCTTTTACGAACTGCGCCTTGCCTATGGCCGCGATTACTATATCCGCGCCCCTGACCTTACCCGGCAGGTCTTTTGTCTTTGAATGGCAGACGGTTACTGTCGCGTTCTTCTTAAGGAGCATCATTGCCATTGGCTTACCAACGATATTGCTCCTGCCGACCACGACCGCCTCTTTTCCGGTAAGGTCAACCCCTGTTGATTCAAGGAGCCTCATTACCCCGAACGGGGTGCAGGGCTGTAATAACGGACTGCCGATCATGAGCCTCCCCATATTATAAGGGTGGAAGCCGTCGACGTCCTTTTGAGGGGAGATAGACTCAAGTACCCTCTCCTCGTTTATGTGTTTGGGCAGGGGGAGCTGGACGAGTATGCCGTGGACATCTTTA
>JAUSLB010000093.1 GCA_030646655.1 Deltaproteobacteria bacterium
GTTACCACAAGAATTATTAAAATGGCTTACAACATAAAGCTCGACATATTCGAAGGCCCGCTGGACCTTCTGCTGCACCTCATAAAGAGGAACGAGGTCGACATCTGCGATATACCCATCGCCTCGATCACGGAGCAGTACCTCGAATACATAGAGATGATGAAGGAGATGAACCTCGATCTGGCGGGCGAGTTCCTCGTCATGGCCGCCACGCTCGTGCATATAAAGAGCAAGATGCTCCTGCCGATTGACGAGGAGGCGGCAGAAGAAGAGGAGGACGGGGTCGACCCGCGCGAGGAGCTTGTAAGGAGGCTCCTTGAGTACCAGAGGTACAAGGAGGCGGCAAAGGACTTAAACGGCCGGCTGATAGTCGGAAGGGATGTGTTCCTGAGGGGGCCGGACATGCCGTTAGAGGGGCTCGAGGAAGGCGCGGGGTTCATGAACGTCTCCGTATTCGACCTCATGGAGGCGCTGAAAGGGATACTCGCCAAGGCCCCTAAGGAAAGCAAGTTCGAGCTTACCTCCGAGCGCTTCAGGATCGCTGATAAGATAAATTACGTGATGGAAGTTTTAAATGAGATGAAGAGCGCGGCTTTCACCTCTCTTTTTACCGGGGGCGCCACAAGGGGCGAGATCGTCGTGACCTTCCTTGCGATACTTGAGCTTGCGAAGCTCCTTATGATAAAGATACACCAGACGGATGACGGGGTGATAAGGGTATATTCGCCTGCCCCGGGGCAGGCTCAGCCGGAACAATAAAAACCGAAGAGGTCAGGCCATGCTCGACAGAGACAGCCTTAAAGCCGTATTAGAGTCCCTGATATTCGCCGCGGATACAGCCATCAGTTTGGACAGGCTCGCGAATGTGCTCGAGGGCGAGGATAAGAACGAGATAAAGGCCGCGCTGAATGAGCTGATAGAGGACTACAGGGCAAAGAGCGGCGGCTTCCTTATAGAGGAGGTCGCTGGCGGGTTCCAGTTCAGGACAAACCCTGAGTTCGCGCCGTGGCTGAGAAGGCTTTTCAAAATAGGGCTTCAGAAGATAAGCAAGGCCGCGATGGAGAGCCTCGCGATTATCGCATACAAGCAGCCTGTAACAAGGGGCGAGCTCGAGGCCATAAGAGGGGTCGACTCATGCGGTGTGCTCGCTACATTGATGGAGAAGAGGTTCATAAAGATAGTAGGCCGCAAAGAGGTCCCGGGCAGGCCCGTTGTTTACGGAACGACAAAAGATTTCCTTGAGACATTCGACCTGAAGGACTTATCCTGCCTGCCGAGCCTTAAGGATATACAGAAAATGGAGGAAGACAATGGGGAAGACAGCGCCCAAGCCCCGGACGCAAGCCCGGAAACAGTTCAAGACAACCCCGGAGGCCAAGCCGAGGACAAAGGGCGAGTGGAGGAGCCAGCTCCCCCGGAAGAAAACACCGATGAAACCGGCCCCGGAGAAGAAGGAAATACCGGAGGCAGGTAAAGAGAGGCTCCAGAAGATACTCGCGAGGGCCGGGGTCGCATCGAGGCGCAAGGCCGAGGAGCTTATGCTCGACGGCAGGGTAAAGGTAAACGGCAAGGTCGTAGCCGAGCTCGGCGCAAAGGCGGACCCGCTTAAGGACAAGATAGAGGTTGACGGCAGGAACATCTCCCATAAAGGCCCGCCTGCGTACATACTCCTCAATAAGCCCAAAGGCTACATAAGCTCCGTCTCAGACCCGCTAAAAAGGCCTGTAGTGACCGACATCATAAAGGAGAAGGCGCGCGTATTCCCTATCGGCAGGCTCGACTATGACGCCGAAGGGGTCATCCTTTTGACCAATGACGGCGAGCTCGCCAATAAGCTCATCCACCCAAAGTTCAATGTGCCTAAAAAATACCTTGTGAAGGTAAAGGATGTGCCCACGGCCGAGGACCTTCAAAAGCTCGAGAAGGGCGTTTACCTGGATGACGGCAGGACCCTGCCTGCAAAGGCGCGGTTCATAAGAAAGACTCAGGAGAACTCTTGGATAGAGTTGACCGTCACGGAGGGGAGGAACAGGCTCGTCAAGAGGATGTGCATGGCTATAGGGCATCCCGTGGCGAAGCTTAAGAGGGTAGAGTTCGCCGGCATCAAGCTCGGCAGCCTCAGCCCCGGCCAGTACAGGCTCCTCACGAATAAGGAAGTCGAACGGCTAAAGAGCCTTTAGGAGCCATGAAGAAAGGCGATGCGCCGGAAAAGTTAAAGGAATTCTATAAAGCCCTCTTCAAGGCATTCGGCCCGCAGGGCTGGTGGCCGGGGGAGACGCCCTTCGAGGTGATAGTAGGCGCGATACTTACGCAGAACACATCGTGGTCGAATGTGGAGAAGGCGATTAGGAATCTGAAAGAGGAAAAGCTCCTTACGCCCCGCAGGATGCACGCGCTTGGCTTAAAGGAGCTTGCAGGCCATATAAGATCATCGGGCTACTTCAATATAAAGGCAAAGCGGCTTAAGAACTTCATAGACCGCCTCTTTGATAATCATAACGGCAATCTTAATAATCTTTTAAAGAAGAACGCCGGAGAGCTGAGGAAAGAGCTCTTGTCGATAAACGGCATCGGCCCTGAGACAGCCGACTCCATCGTCCTGTACGCCGCCGAATACCCTGAGTTTGTTGTTGACGCCTACACAAAAAGGATATTCTCCCGCCATAATCTTATAAGGCATGACGCAGGCTACGAGGAGGTAAAATCCCTTTTCATGGATAACCTCAAGCCCGATGCAGTAACCTTCAACGAGTATCACGCGCTCATAGTCAGGACGGGGAAGCATTTCTGCAAGAATAAAAAGCCTCTTTGCGAAGAATGCCCGCTGGGGGTTTATTTTTAGCCCGCTTCGGCAAAAGATTTTCAACCTCGCATTAAACTAACAGTTAGCGGAAAAACTCGAAGATTGTTCAGGCTGCTGAAAAAGCTCCAGATGCGAGGCCCCGATGAAATAGGGGAGCGAGGACTGAGGCGTAGTTAGCCACTACGCCTCAGTGACGAGCTTTGATGCCAACGAAGCAGATGGACTTTTTCAGCAACCTGCTAAAAAAATGGCCCTTAAAAGGATAAAGATACTCGACAGCCTCCTCGCCTCGAAGATAGCCGCGGGAGAGGTGATCGAAAGGCCGGCATCCGCCGTAAAGGAGCTGATCGAGAACTCAATCGACGCGGGCGCTACTAGCATAACGGTATATATCGTTGAAGGCGGGAAGCGCCTCATACGGGTCGTTGACAACGGCGAAGGGATATCGAGGGTGGACGCCCCGCTCGCATTCTACCGCCACGCTACATCCAAAATCTCAAGCGAAGAGGACCTTGAGAGCATAAGGACGATGGGCTTCAGGGGCGAGGCGCTCGCAAGCATCGCGGCTGTGGCAAGGGTCACTCTAAAGGCAAGGCGCGCCGGGGAGCTTACCGGCACATGCGTTACGATAGAAGGCGGCGGCGAGCCGTCCATCTCAGAGGACGGCTGCCCGGAAGGGACCTCGATAGAGGTAAAAGACCTTTTCTACAACACCCCCGCAAGGCTTAAATTCCTCCGCTCGCCTGAATCAGAGTTCGCGAGGATAGCCGATGTCTTTAAGACCATCGCCCTCGCCAGCCCTGACAGGAGGTTCAGGCTCATACACGGCTCATCGAAGCCTGTGGAGTCCCAGCCCGGCACTCTTAGGGAGAGGATAGCCGACCTCTTCGGTACAGAAGTATCAAAAAAAATAATCGAGGTCAAAAACCCGCTAATAGCCGGCTACATAGGCTCACACGAGCTTACTTACCCCAATTTAAGGTCGTTCCATATCTTCGTAAACGGCCGGGCCGTCCGCGACAAGGCGGTAAACCGCGCTGTAATTGAAGCGTATGGGGCCATAATCAACGATAGTTTCCCCTTCGCTGTGCTCGATCTTAAGATGCCTCCTGAGGATGTTGACGTAAACATCCACCCCGCCAAGAGCGAAGTAAGGTTTAAAAACCCAAGATTCGTCTATGACACCGTAAAAGGCGCTGTAAGGGGCGCGCTCGCCACAGGCCTTTTGCCGAAACCTGCCGAGTACGCCAAAAGCAACGGGGTGTTCGCAAGGGGGAACTTCCAAGGTCATGCAATGGCGTCCGAAAATGAGGCCGGATACGCTTTCAATAGAACCGGGCCTCTCGTCTTTAGCGAAGATTTAAGCGGGGTAAAAAACCCTGAGCTGTCCGGCCTTGAGCCTGTAGGGCAGATCTGGGGAGAGTTCCTCGTAGCGGAAGGGGATGATTTTTTCTACATAATCGACCAGCACGGGGCCGCGGAGAGGATAGCCTATGAGAAATTAAAAGAGAGGTATCGCGGCGGAGAGATTAGCAGCCAGATGCTCCTTATCCCAGAGAGGGTAGAGACGACGCCTGAGGAGAGGGATTCGATAATAGCAACTATCGAATACCTCGGCAGGCTCGGGTTCGAGGTAGAGGACTTCGGGCCGTCTTCATCTTTAGGCGGGCAGACTTTCATAATCAAATCCGTCCCGGATATCCTTTCTTCAAGAAATACCTCCGCTCTCGTCAAGGCCGTCTCAAAGGACTTAAGCGGGGCCGGCACAGGGGCTGAAGACAGGATCGATGAGGCCCTTATGAGGATAGCCTGCCATAGCGTGATACGCGGGCAGAGGGGTTTAACAAGGGAAGAGGGCAAGGCCCTCCTTAAAAATCTTGCCGATATCGACTTTGCCGGGCACTGCCCTCACGGCAGGCCCGTAGTAAAGAAGTTCTCAAGAAAAGAAATAGATGGGATCTTTAATAGGTAGGAAAGTGGTCTCAAGGGATCGGCATTTGTTCGCTTCAACTGCCCGCCTGAGCTTACACTGATAAGGCTCAAGCCTGAGAATACCCCTGAAAAAGCTTAAACAGCCATTCCAGAGAAGAAAACCCTCCCCCTTTTATGGTATCTTATAGAAATAATTTTTTAATGGAAAAAATAGTCATAATAGAGGGCCCGACCGCCACAGGCAAGAGCGCGCTGGCCATAGGGCTCGCAAGAGAGTTCAACGGCGAGGTAATAAGCGCCGATTCGATGCAGGTCTATAGGCGTATGGACATAGGGACAGCCAAGCCCTCTATGAAAGAGAGGCAGGCAGTCCCGCACCACCTCATAGATATCGTCAGCCCTGATGAGGACTACACAGCCGCAGATTTTATGAATGACGCCGTCTCAAAGATAAAAGAGGTGCGCTCAAGAGGGAAGAATATATTCATTGCCGGCGGCACAGGCCTGTATATAAAGGCTTTGACAAAAGGCCTCTTCCCCGGCCCTAAAAGCGACAAAATGCTGAGGGATATGCTCAGGAAAGAGGCTCAAGAAAAAGGGGGTCTCTATATCCATGGGAGGCTTAAGGAGGTTGACCCCGAGGCCGCCTCCCGCATCCACCCGAATAACATAATAAGGGTAATAAGGGCGATCGAGGTCTATGAGGCCGCAAAAAGGCCTATCTCAGAGCTTCAGAAGGCGCACGGCTTCTCTGAGGCCCGGTTCGACGCTCTTAAAATAGGCCTTATTAAAGAGAGGGCGATGCTGTACGCTGACATAGAGAATAGGGTCGAGAGGATGGTAAATGAAGGGCTCCTCGAGGAAACAAGGAGATTGTTAGAGGCCGGCTACTCAATGGACTTGAAGCCGATGTGCGGTTTGGGTTATAAAGAGATGATAGGGTTTTTGCATGGGAAATACGCCTTTAACGAGGCTGTAGAGGAACTTAAGAAGAATACGAGGCATTACGCCAAAAGACAAATCACATGGTTCAAGAAGGACGCTGAAATAAGATGGTTTTCACCGCAACAAAAAGAGGATATAATCGGTCTGGTAAGGGGGTTCTTATCTTAAGGCATTTCCTTTTAATTATATTCGCCCTGTCTTTCCTCATCAGGCCCGTAACCGCCTGGGCTCAGGATATAACCGTAGTCAAGGCCGAGGGAGTAGCCGGCAAGGCTGAGGACGCGGCTGAAGTAAAGAGGAAGGCCATAGACAGGGCGCTAAAGGGGGCGGTAACAGAGGCCTTAAGCGAGCTTGCAAAGAAAGAAGGCATAGCGGACATAAGCCAGATAGTAGATGAGGCGCTGTCAAGCCCCCTGTCCTATGTGCAAAACTATAAGGTCTTGTCAGAGGGCTGGATAACTCACATGGAGCCGATCCCTGTGCCGGACAGCGCCCCGGACGACCCGCGCTTTATTCCTCAGACAGGGGTTGAGCTATTTCATATATGGATAGAGGCGAGCGTTGACAACGAGGCCTTGCGCTCGGCATTAAGCAGCGCGGCCCAGGCGGGCGGGACATATTCCGTTACGCTCAATATCCTCGATGTAACCGACTATAACGCCTTTAGGGGCCTCATCTCCTCCCTTGAGAGGATCGCGCTCATTAAAGAGATCTCTTACAACTCGTTTTACAGGGGAAGGGCGAGCCTTACGGCAAAGGCCTCCGCAGGCAATAGCGTCCTTGCTGAGAGGATCGCAAAAGAGGTCTCAGACGGGTTTGTGGTAATCCTCTCAGGGCAGGCGATAACAATAAGGCCGGCCCCGAAGAATCTGGAATGATAAGAAGATCTTTCATTTTAATATCGCTCCTGGCTATCCTTTACGGATGCGGCAGTACGGTAAAGAGCGCTCTATCCCCCCGCTACAACGAGTTCAGGCCCTATACCGTAGCCGTAGCCCCTGTTATCTGGAAGGGGCAGGCTGAAGGCGAGGACAAGAACATCGCGCAGCTCTTCAGGGAGATGACTGCGGATAAGCTAAGGGCCATGAATTACCGCGTGCTCCCGCTCGACGCGGTCGACGATAAGGTTCGGCAGCTCGGCCCTGAAAAGGCCAAGGAGGCCGGCCCAAAAGAGCTGGCGGCCGATCTCAATGCAGACGCGGTATTATACATCCGTATAACGGGGTGGGATAAGGACAGGGTCGCAACCTACGCGTCTTTGGTGGTAGGGGCTGCCTTCGAGCTCTATTCCTCAGGCGCTGAGATGCTCTGGAGGGCGGACTACTCAACGAAGGAATCTGACTTCAGGCTCGAAAAAAAACCTCTTGAGCTCGCTGTAATAAAGATATACGAGCCGAGGGTCCAGAGGTTCATTGACGCGGTATTCTCGACCCTGCCGGAGGGCTCGGCCCCGGCACAGGCCCAAAAGACATTCTTCCAGTGGCTGCCTTAAAAGGCATGCGCGCCTTTTTCCGAATATACGGTTTTTCCATAACAAGGCATGGCAAATATCCCAAACATCCTTACCCTATTCAGGATCCTCCTTGTCCCCCTCTTCCTTTTCCTCGTAGCGGAAGATAACTTCTTCTTTGCGACGATCGTTTTCGCGGTCGCGGGCATAACGGACGCCGTGGACGGCTTTATCGCGAGGGCTTACAATTTAAGGACAGAGCTGGGGGCGAACCTCGACCCTTTCGCGGACAAGCTTCTTCTTGTGAGCTCGTACATAATACTTACCGCAAAAGGGCTCATACCCTTGTGGCTCTGCGTGCCTGTAATTTTACGGGACGCGGTGATACTTACCGGCGTTATTATACTAAGGGGCGCCGGAAGGAAGGTCGTAATCTCGCCTACGA
This sequence comes from Deltaproteobacteria bacterium, assembly GCA_030646655.1. Lineage (GTDB taxonomy): Bacteria > Desulfobacterota > GWC2-55-46 > GWC2-55-46 > GWC2-55-46 > JACRCL01. The sequence goes on from JAUSLB010000093.1 coordinate 7,576, forward strand.
TCTTCGGCAAGATTACGACAACCCTCCAGATAGCGACGGTTATTTACGCCTTGGTCTTTGCGGGCACTGGGAGGGCCTTTTTCGTGGCCCTTGCGGCCGTGACTGCGCTTATTACGGTCTATACGGGTTTTGATTACGCCTGGAGGGAGTTTAAGATACAGCTTAGGGGCGGGGCGGAGTAAAGCCCTGTTTAAATTCAATTACCCCGCCATAAATGGCGGGGATTGCCGGCAAGGTAATTGCCTTTTATATAGCTCGGCTTTGACCCGCCCTTAAAAGGGCTGGACTGCGCCGAGCACCCGATTAAACGCTATTAAATCGCCTCGGGCAGATCCTTCAGCTCGCTCAGTTTGAATACCGGCCCTTCCTGACATACATAGCAGCCGTTTATCTGGCAGTGGCCGCATTTCCCTACCCCGCACCTCATCCTCCTCTCAAGGGAAACGAATATATGCTCAGGGCCGATGAGCTTACCCTTAAGGCTCAAGATGACGAACTTATACATTACAGGCGGGCCGATGATAACCGCTATGGTTTTTCCCTCCCTCACCTTAAGCTTCGGTATAAGGGTCGTGACCACCCCGACATTGCCGCCCCATTCAGGATGAGGCTTATCTATCGTCAACTGGACATCGCACCCGCGCGCCCTCCAGTCCTCCATCTCTTCTGTAAAGAGCATCTCCTCAGGGCTCTTTGAGCCGTAGATAAGGGTCTTTTTCCCGAAGCCATGCTCCCTTACTACAGCCTTTATAAGCGACCTCATTGGCACGATCCCTATGCCGCCGGCTACGAATATTATGTCCTTGCCCTTCATCTCATGGAGCGGGAAGCTCGTGCCGAACGGCCCCCTTATCCAGAGCCAGTCGCCCTTGCCGAGCCTGTGGACGGCGTCCGTTAAGTTGCCTACCGCCCTTATGCAGAGATCGAGGGTCTTTGCGCTGCCTGGGGCCGATGTGACCGATATAGGCGCCTCTCCATAGCCCGGCAGGCCCACCATAAAGAACTGCCCGGGCCTGTAATCGAGCAGGCGCGGGCTTAAGGGGGTTACTGTAAAGAACTTCTCCTTTTCCGTAACCCTCAAGGCGCGCTCGATTATGCCGGGGGTAGGCAGGTATGGGGATTCTATATTTTCCAATATAGGCTCTATCCTATCGCCTTCTATGGGATTCCCGTATAATTTCATTCGTTACTTCCGCTATGTTTATCTTAACAAGGCATGTCCTCGAGCACCTGCCGCAGCCTACGCAGAACAGCTCCCCGAACCTGTCGGAGAGGTACCTGAACTTCCGGTTGAAGCGGTGCCTCAAGCGCTCTGCCCTTGTTTTCCTGAAGTTATGCCCGCCCGCGACCTTAGCGAAGTCCTCGAGCGTGCAGCCGTCCCAGACCCTGACCCTTTTGCCTTCACTCAGGTTAGGCTCTACCTCGTCTTTTACATCAAAGCAGTAGCAGGTCGGGCAGACGTTATTGCATGACCCGCAGCCCGTGCATATCGCCCCGATCTTGTCCCAGACCGGGCTCTCATAAGCCCCGGCGTAAATGGAGGGCAGCTCCTCAGGGCTCGCGTCAAGCTTGGCAGTAAAAGACGCCTCGCGTATCTTGTTGAACTCATCGAGTTCCCTAAGCCTTCCTGCGGTGGGCTTAAGGGTGACCGTATATTTGGAAAGGAGCCTTTCGCCTTTTTTCGTGCCTACCCTTACCAGATAGCCTTTTTTAATCTTATGGAGGAAAAGGTCGAACCCCTCTTCAACGGTCATGGTGCCCATGCTCTTGCAGAAGCAGTAATTATCCGGCATGCAGTCAGAGCCGATTATTACGGTTTTATTGCGGCGGGCTAAATAATTAGCGTCGGGCCTGCCCTCGGAAAAGACCCTGTCCATAAGGGCTATGGCGCGGATGTCGCACGGGTGGAGGCCGACTATTACCTGCTCCTTCGCCTCGATCACGGCCTCATGGATGTTATTTCGGATGTCGAATTTTAGGAGAGTCTCGCGCTGGGGGAATAGGAACTCTTTGGCGGATAGGTGAGTCGGGGTCTGGGCTAATTCAAGTTCGCCTGCATCGGATATTTTCGAAAAGGCCGGGAAACCGTCCTTTTTTATTGTGCCGTATACTGTATAATCTTCTATGAGGCGGGATACCAGCTTATCAAAGCCAACACCGGTGACATACCTAAATTGTTCAATGTTTTTCATGCCTTAGACATTATAACAGACGGTTAAAGCCCTGTCTATACTTTATCTGAATTTTTTTGCCAAAACAATACTTGACAAAAATGATAAGGTATATTAGATTACATTATATATCATTAGTATTTTTTTAAACAGTTTGTTTTTAAGACTTGAGGGCCGTTGAAGGCTGTTGAAAAACAGCCTTCTGTAAGATTTGGACGGATTCACTTTAGAAGGGAAGGGGTCGCATTTGAGGCTATCTACCAAAGGACAGTACGCGGTAAGGGCGATGGTGAACCTCGCCTGCCATTCAGGCGAGGGGCCCGTTACCCTCAAGGAGATCTCAACAGAGGAAGGGATCTCTCTGTCCTACCTCGAACAGCTCTTCGTAAAGCTCCGCAAGGGCAAGATCGTAAAGAGCGTACGGGGGCCCGGCGGCGGCTATATGCTCGCCAAGACGCCTTCTGATATCAGCGTAGGCGAGGTCATTGCGGTTGTCGAGGAGCCTTTAAACCCCGTAGCATGCCTTGACTCGGGTAGCGGGTGCGAGAGGGCAGAGAGGTGCATAACGCAGAAGGTCTGGAAGGGCCTCGCGGAAAAGATCGCCGAATTCCTCAATTCCGTCAGCATCGAGGACTTAAGCCATGAAGCCAAGCTTCACGGCGTAAATGCTACCGGCTCAAATTTGGAGCGCTGTTTCTGATACCGAAAGGAGGAACTTCTTACTTTG
>JAUSLB010000094.1 GCA_030646655.1 Deltaproteobacteria bacterium
GTAAAAATATTTCGACTCCCCGAAGGGGTACGGGTGCATGAGGAGATAGAAGATGAAAATGGCGGCTATGGCTATCAGGAAGGACCTCTCCTTCCTGAAGCCGTGCCAGTTGAGAGCCATCCTGAAGCAGAGCAGGATGAACGCGATAATGAAAAAGGGGCTGAGCCAGAATGTCAGGGCCATAAGCTTCGTAGCTGCCGGGAAGAAGGCCTTGCCTGAGAGCAAGAGCGGCGCGCCTTCCCTTGTCTTATCGAGGGCGAGAAAGGCGAATGAGTTTGCCCCCTCTATGAATACGCTCGAATAGATGAGATAAGTAGGGACGAATAGGGCCAGAGCGCTCCCGAGTATGATAAGAAAGGATTTAAAAGAATCCGTAAATTTTTTCCCCGAGCTGAGCTCGTAGGCGAATATCGCGAATATAAGGAGGAACGGGGTGAAGAAATACTTGGCCCACATCGCCAGGGCGAACAAGACCCCGGTAAAGAGATAAAACCGTTTTGACCCCTGCCCCTCGTTCTTTATGTAATAAAATACCGCAAGCAGGACGAGCGGCGTCAATACAGACGGCTCCATCTCAAGGAGAAGCGAGCCGTGGACGAAGACAGGCATTAATACGGCTATCCACATGCCTGCGATTGAAAACACCCTTCTTCTTTCTCTGGGCATATCCTTGAGAAGGACCTGGAGGATCCTGCCTGTCAAAAAAAGGTTTATAACGCCAGCCGAGATCCCAATGATGTAAAGCGCCATGTAGCCCTCCCCGAAGATGCTCCGCGCAAGGCGCCCCAGTATCACATACATCGGCGGATGGCACGAGTATGACAGGGCCGAGGCCCAGCTCCCCGTGTCCCTCACATGCATGACCTCCTCGTGCATCGGAGGCTGGTTTATGAAAAGGAGGGCAAGGAGCAGGTACGCACCATACGGGGCCGCCCTATAAGCCTTTGATACCGGATTATCCATTTCAGTTCCTGACAGCCGCCCTTCCGGCCCGGCCGTAAACCCTGTAGCGTCTTTTTCCGGCTCGCGCCTCTTCAAAGCCCGATGTGCTCTCTATGATGTAGTTGGGCCTCCTCTTGTTCTCGTTATAGATCCTGCCGATATATATGCCGAGGATGCCTATGGTAAAGAGCTCTGTGCCGCCGAGGAAGAGCATGGTGGCCATTATCGCCGACCACCCGGGCAGGTTCCTGCCCATGAATTTTTCTATGACGATGTCTACGAGGAAGAAGAACGCGCCTGAGGATACGAGAAAGCCGATAATGAGAGACAGGCTCAAAGGAGCGGTGGAAAAAGACGTAAGCCCGGAGACAAAGGCCCTCATGGGCCCGAGCCCGAACAGAGGGTAATGGGTCTTTCCGGCAAACCTCTTTTCCCTGTTGTAAAAAACCTGCGCCTGCTTGAAGCCTACCCAGCTTACAAGCCCCCTCATGTAGGGGTCTTTCTCCCTAAGCCTCAGTAGCTCGTTTACGACGCGCCTGTCGAGGAGCTTGAAATCTCCCGAGTCGACCGGGAGGTCTATATCGGAGAGGAGCTTTATTACCCTGTACGCCCTCTTCGTAAGCCACATCTTAAAGCGGCCCTCCCCGTCCCTCTTGAGCCTCGTTGTATAGACGACATCAGCCCCTTCCGCCCATTTTTTCACGAGCTCCGGTATCAGCTCCGGCGGGTCCTGAAGGTCCGTGTCCATGTATATGACCGCGTCGCCTGATGAGTACTCCATCCCAGCCATGACGCACGGGGTAGAGCCGAAGCGCCTCGAGGTGTTTATTATCTTTATCGCGTTGTCGCCCGCCTTAAGCAGGTTCAATACGCTCAACGACCTGTCAGTGGACGAGTCGTTCACGAATATAAGCTCGTAATCGAACCCGAGAGGACTGAGCGAATTGTGGAGCCTCCTTACGAGCTCGGGGATAGTCTCCTCCTCGTTGCGGAACGATAACACTACGGATATAAGCATCTTCCCTCCTGCAGGCCTTTTTCGTTAAAACGCTTCGGGTCTTTCATGCTGTTTCGCGGGTATAATATCTTCTTGTAGAGCTCCAATAATCTTTCCGAGACATTCTCAGGGGAATGGACGGAAAAATCGTAATCGTATGAGACCTCACCGTCCGACGCCTCGATATTAAAGAGGACCCTCTTGAACTCCTGAGGCGCAAGGTCGTCAAGCACGAACTCCTCGGGTATGCACGGGAACATGGAGCGGATGTTCCTGTGGCATGCTATAACCCGCCCCAGCGCCATAGTCTCAAGGCATACCCTCGGCATGCCCTCTGATTTAGAAGGCAGGACTACTGCCCTGCAATCAAGGATTTTCCGGGCCACCTCATCATTCGGTATAACGCCCATGAACTTTATCCGTTCAATCCCCTCTATGCCCTTTAAGAACCGTGCACCAATCAAATCAGGGCCGTAGATGCGTAGCTCAAGAGGGTCTTCGCTATCCTTAAGGTACTCCTTAAAGCCCTCTACGAGCTCAAGGATGCCTTTATTGCTGGCTATCGCGCCGAAGTAGGCGATATGACGGCTCTGGCTCGCCCCGCGCCCGGCAGCCTTTATGCCCATCGGCACAGGTATATAAGACGCCTTTTTGATCCAAGAGTAATATTCTAGGAGATCCTCCGAGCATACGATGAAGCTGTGGCCGAACCCGAAGCTGTTATAGAACCTGTCCCTTATATCGATTACGGCCTTTGAGCGCGAGGCAAGGAGCGCCAGCCAGACGAGCCTGCCGACATATCCGGCGTAGACATACCTCGCGTGGATATGGATGATGTCGTGGTTCGACGATATTATGCGCCAGATTATCATAAGGTAATTGAGCGCCTGCTTTAGCCGGCTCTTTTCACCGGCTTTGGCTGAATCGTAATTGAAGAGCGTGTCCAAGAAGTCCACATTTTCTATCCCCTTTGAACACCCCCTTTCAGTAAGTACCGTTATGCGCTCAAATTCTTTTCTCTTTGAAAGGAGGCTTAAAAAGCTAAAGTAGTCGATTGCAGCCCCGCCCGGGTAAGGCGGGAGGATAGACACGATAAAAAGGATATCTATCCCTTCCGGCTTTTTATTTCCTGTAAGTCCCATCAACCACCGGCCTTTTCTTTGAGGAGAGCTTAAGCGAAGTGATCCTTATCGCCTTAGCAAAGGATACTAAAAATACGATTATCCCGTACCGGAACAACGACACTAATGTCTCGGCTGCCAGCAGCATCCTAAGCCTGGATAATTGGTAGAGCATTACAATCGAAAGCCTTATGACATGGTTCCTCTTAAAGGCGGCGTCCTTATAGATATTTTTCTCTTCGGGTAAATACCTGCCCTTTTCCAATGCCTCGCAGAGCCTATCCGAAAGGACCGGGAAGAAGATATCAGCCTCGTAGCGGCTTATCGCCTTCCTGTAGGCGCTCTCAGCCAGCCGCTGCCGCTCCGTGCCGTTTTTAAGATAGTATTTCACCTTTTCAAGGAGCTCTTCTTTGCTCCGGAAGGCGTCTATCTCTTTTCCTTCCTCGAATACGGAGCTGAGCGACGGAGACGCCTCGCTCAGGCAGAAAGACCTCGTAAGGGCGATCTCCATGGGGCGGCCTTTGTTCTGCCTTATTATGTTGGTAAGCGCGTTGTCTTCGAGGAACCAAGAGTTTGGGCCGGCCTTATCGAGCCTCGTGAAGTTAAGGTTTATCTTGGACCTTGAAAATATCAGGGGGAGATCCTCTTTTTTTAAAAAGCCTCCCGTTGTCCCGTCGCCGAATGACCTTACGTCTATGCCGTTATCCTTTAAGTAACTTATCTGCTCCTCCCTGTCGGCCTTGGAGCAGTCGCCGATAAAGCTTACGGCGATGTCTTTTTCAATGTCAACCGGGTAAAGGTCGCCCTTCAGGTAGCTTGAGAAATAATAAAGGGCGGGCAGACCCAGCTTATTGTAAGCGAACGCGGCGTAGTAGTCGGTCGTGACCGCCGCGTCGAAGGCCTGCGAGTAATACTTGGTTAGCACATCGAATATCATCTCGTCATCAAGCACCCAGAGGACGCACTTTATACCGAACTCCTCCTTTAGCCCTCTAAAGAATTCTATCGAGAGCTCGTAGCTGTCCCCGTTCGGCGCGAAAAAGACGATCGAAGCCCCCTCCTCCCTTACTATCTTTTTAATCTCCTCTTCAGTCCTCTTAATCCCGAACCTGTTTATCGAATCAGAGAAATAGAAAATCTTGCCCCCGGCGAAGCATTTTATAAGCTGGCTTGCGTTAAAGTCAGCGAAGCCGTTCATCTTACGGATGTCCTTCTCATGCACGTTAAGGACGAGTATCTTTTCCTTCTGCCTAATCATTCATGGATACCCGGCCTATAACGAGCTTCCTGTTCTTGAAGTCGATTATCTTCAGGGCCTTGAGCGCAATGAGGATCGACAGGCAATAAACGGCCACTACGGCCGGGAATCTGATGTAAGCGCTTATGTCAAAAAGCGCGTAAAGGAATTTAAGCGCAGAGAGCACCAAGATGAGGAAGAGAACGAAGTTAAAGAGCGTCAGCAGGAGCTTTCTGTCAAGCACTTCTATTCCGTATCCCTTGACCTTCCGGTAGAAATAGGCGCATATAATGACCTCTATCAGGGCTACTGACAACGCCGCGCCGATGTGCCTGAAATAATATATAAGGACGCTCCCGAGGGTTAAATTAAGGAGGGCCGCGTACATCGAGGGCTTGAGTATCTCCCAGTCCTTATGGAGGGAGAGAAGTATCTGCATCGCCATTATGTAGCTGAAGTGCATCGTGACGAAGTTTATCGAGAGTATCCTGAGCACCTGCACGGACCCGGCCGCGCTGTCCTTAAAAAGAATGTACAGGATTTCCTGCGCGAAGAACTGGGTGAAGAGGAACCCCGCTATGGCCGCGAGGAATATCATGCAGGTGTTCTCCCGTGCCTTTACCACCCCGCCCCTGAAATCGTCCTTGAAGGCCTGCGCTATCTGGGGCTGATAGACTGTCGAGATCTTGCCCTGTATGTTCGAATACGCGAAGACGAGCTGGTCGGCTATCGCGTAGTAGCCTACGAACTCGTTTCCGGCGGCTATCCCGAGGATTACCTGAGTAGCTCTGGTGTAGAGGATCGCCGAGACGTTCGTGGCGAAGATGCTGAAGTTGCTCTTCAGCTTCCTGCATATCCCGCTTATGCTGAAAACATTGGGCCTTATCCTGAACCTGTAGTGTAGGAAGTATATGGAGAATAGCGAGGCCATGATCCTGGGCAGTGAGAATACGGCCGGGAGGAGCGCGTAGTCTGCCTCTTTTCTTATTGCGTAGAAAAGGAGGATAAGGACGGCGAGGTTACCGGCAAGGCTGATGTTCACGAAGTCTTTTAGCTTCTCTATCCCCTGATAGAGGAATGACGTGTCGAGGAATATGACCAGAAGCGAAAGGAAAGAGAGAGAATACAAAACCCCCTCCCCCCTGAACATCTCAAACGAAAACAGAGCTGCGCCTGCGAGGGACGCGGCCGCAAGCCCCAGAAGCTTGGAATAGATTATATGGGAGTATTCATGGTTTATCTCCTCAAGCGTCCTGCAAACAGAAATATCCCTCACCCCTGTCTGGATAAAGCCCCAGTTAATGATGACGGCAAGCAGGCCCATCACAGCCTGAAAGAAGATATACTTGCCGTAGTTTTCAATACCGACGGTCTTTACCACGTACGGGATGGTGATAAGCGGGATGAAGTAGAGCCCGAACTGGACTATCATGAGGTTCAGGCCCGATTTAAGCTTTGAGTCTTTTTTTATGTTAAGCGGCATTGTCGAGCCTCAGGTAAATCTTTTTAAGCGCCGGGAAGAGGCTGAAAAGGAGTATTCCTGCGGCCTTCTTTATGTTTATGCCCTTGCTCTTAAGGATAAGCCCGAGCTCCTCCTGCACGAAGCCCCACCTTTTAAGCCTGATAAGGCGCGAGATGAGCTCCGCCCTGAACGTGGCGTAGCTCCTTGAGAACGCCGGGTCAACGAGAAGGTCCCTCCTTTTTTTCTTCATGCCCTTCCTTATCCCCTCTATCCTGTCAACGAGCCACGGGATGGCGGTTTCTACATCGTAGTCCCTTGCGGCCCTGACAAAGCCGTTCAACGCTATCTCTTCCCTCTCTTTTTCGTTCTTAAGGAAGTGTCTTATCTTATCGAGCATCTCCTCTTTTGAGTCGAATGCGGCTATTTCCCTGTCGAGCTTGAATACCTCCTCTATGCCCGGCACGTACTCCGTCAGAACGAACCCGCCGCACAGCGCGGCCTCGATCATCCTGCCCTTCACCTGCCTGAGCCTTAAGTTTATAAGAGGCTCCCTCCTTATGGCGTTCTTTAAGGAAATCTTGGTGAAGTTCAGGTTTATCCTGCTCGAGTTGAAGACCTTTACCATCTCATCAAGGCTTATCTGCCCGTTCCTTGTCCCGGTGCCGAAGACCTCTATGGCTATGCCGTTGCCCC
>JAUSLB010000104.1 GCA_030646655.1 Deltaproteobacteria bacterium
AATAATTCCTTATATCCGCCCACATCATGAAGAATAGGGCCGATAGAGGGCCTCTTTCGACCTGTCTTTCCTCTGCCCCGCCTATCTCCTTAAGGAACGCCGATATGTGGCCCTTGTTGAGGTAAACGGCATCTTTATTTATATTGGCCATTATCTTCATTTTTTCCTTTACCCCGAGCTCCTCAAGAAGGTTCGTGATATTGGCGATGCTTAAGTACCTGCCAAGCTCGCTGTCGAGCTCCTCGACCGATTTTTCTATATCCTTTACCCCGAGCTCTGTCCCGGTTATAGACCTCGGTATCTGGAGATAGATGTATCTGCCCAAAATCCCGAATACCGCCGTTACCGTCATGCACCAGAAACTCGTGGCTACAAGGCCGTGGAACTTGAATGTGGTGTGGAGAGCTACGAGCAGCGGGCCCATTATGCCGAGGAACATATGGGCGGAGAGCCAGTGGCGCATCGAACCTAAGGAGCTTAACGCGGACACCCTCTTCCTTACGCTGTAGAGCATCATCACGACCATCATGCCCGAGCCTATCCAGCCGAGAAGAAGCCATATGCCCCTGCCCGGCTCGTAGGTTATGGGGTAGCCCTTAAGGTAGCCGACCTTGTGGAGGCGGCTTAATATGCTGTATGCGGGGAAGTATTGCTCTGTAAGGCTCTCGTACGCGCCTATAATAATTACGATAAGGACGGTTACTACGAGGAACCATTCAAATGAAAAGTCCCTTTTCGCCTTCGGCTTCGCGATAGCTTCCGCCTTGGGCGCAGGAACAGCGATACTCAGCTTTGGTAATGCTTCAGCCTTAGAAACCGGGGCGGCGATACCGGGATTTGCCATCGCCTCAACTCTGTCTTCCATTTATCCTCCACTCCGCGTTAAAAATGAGCCGTCAACATCAAGGGGGGGCCGTCCCTTCCGAGCAATAGCCCTAATATATAGCTGTAGCGGCGCAATTAATGTGATTTTGATTACAACCTTTTCCTCCCCCCAACATTAAAAAAGATTACCTGTTATACTTATTTTAGGAGGCTTTCGGCCTTTTTGAGCCTGTTTTCAGGGAGCTTTATGGATGATATCAGCAAAAAAAGAGATGTCAAAAATGGGCGCGCCTTCTCGTTCCTCCCTTTAAATAAGCGCGAGGGGAAGCCGAGGAGACAGGGCGTAACCGAGATAAGGGGGCCGTACTACACGCCCATGGGGGTGCGCTACCTCGAAGACATTTTCGAGACAATGGGCGAGTATATAGACATCCTTAAGTTCGCCGGCGGGTCGTTCTCCCTGATGCCGGAGAGGGCCGTAAAGGAGATGATAGGGCTTTGCCACAGATACGATTGCATGGTCGATACCGGAGGCTTTATTGAATATGTGCTCACAAAAGGCGCTAAAGCTGTCGGGGACTATATAAACGAGTGCAAAAGGCTCGGCTTCGATATCATCGAGGTCTCAAGCGGTTTCTTATCGATCCCTCCGGACGACATAGCCCGTCTGATTGAAAAGGCGCAGAAGGCGGGGCTTAAGGTAAAGGCTGAAGTTGGAATCCAGTTCGGGGCCGGCGGGGCGAGTAGGTTTGAGGAGCTTGAGGCTGAAGGCACGGGCGACCCCTCTTGGGCTGTAGACAGGGCGAAGAGGTATCTCGACGCAGGGGCGTATATGATAATGGTCGAGTCAGAGGGGATTACAGAGAGCGTAAAGGCTTGGAGGACCGACGCGATATCGGCGATAGTAAGGGGAATAGGGCTCGATAAGGCGATGTTCGAGGCCGCAGACCCCGAGGTATTCAGATGGTACATAAAGAACTACGGCCCTGAGGTGAACTTATTTGTTGACCACAGCCAGATAATACTCCTTGAGTCCCTTAGATCCGGCATATGGGGGACAAAGGACCTCTGGGGCAGGGTCGTAACATATAAGCCGTGATTATAAGGGTAGTCTAATGGATTCGGCTGTAGCGGGGATAATTTCAGAGGCTGAGCTCGATATCCTCTGCGTAAACACCATCCGCTTCCTTTCTGTTGACGCTGTCCAGAAGGCGAATAGCGGCCATCCGGGCCTCCCGCTCGGGGCCGCGCCAATGGCGTATGCGCTCTGGATGAGGTTTTTAAAGCACAACCCTTCAAACCCTGAGTGGTTCGACAGGGACAGGTTCGTCTTATCCGCGGGCCACGGCTCGATGCTCCTATATAGCCTGCTGCACCTTACCGGCTATAATCTTTCGATGGAAGAGATAAAGAGCTTCCGCCAGTGGGGCTCGGTCACGCCGGGGCATCCTGAGAGGAATCTGACGCCGGGGGTCGAAACTACCACCGGCCCGCTCGGGCAGGGGTTCGGCAACGGGGTCGGCATGGCGACAGCGGAGGCGCACCTCGCGGCCCGTTACAACCGGACGGGCTTTAATATCATCAACCATTACACATACGGGATAGTAAGCGACGGGGATCTGATGGAAGGGGTCTCGTCCGAGGCCGCCTCGCTCGCCGGACACCTGAAGCTCGGAAAGCTGATCTATCTTTACGACAATAACCGCGTATCGCTATCTTCCTCGACAGGGCTTATGTTCACCGAGGATATTCGCAAAAGGTTCGACTCGTACGGCTGGCATACGGAATTCGTGGAGGACGGCAACGACATAGAGGCGGTAGGGGACGCTATAATGAGAGGCAAGGGGGAGGCTTACCGGCCTTCGCTTATAATTGTACGCACCCACATAGGCTGGGGCTCGCCCCATAAGCAGGACACCTTCGAGGCGCACGGCTCGCCTCTCGGCGACGAAGAGGTAAGGCTCACGAAAGAGAACCTCGGCTGGCCTGTAGAGCCACCCTTCCACATACCTCAGGCGGTAAAAGTCCGCTTCCGGACTGCGATAGAGGAGGGGAAAAGAGAAGAGGGGAGATGGAAGACGCTCTTTGCAGAGTACGCCCGCTCATTCCCTGAGCCTGCGGGAGAGCTCAGGCGCATAATCAATAACGAATTGCCGGAAGGATGGGACTCCGGGATACCCTCGTTCCCGCCTGATGAAAAGGGCATGGCAACGCGCGTTGCCTCTGGGTTTGCGCTCAATGCCATAGCAAAAAAGCTGCCTAACCTGATAGGCGGCTCGGCTGACCTCGACCCCTCCACCTATACGGCCTTAAAAGGCCTGGGAGATTTTGAAAGCCCCGCCCAAGATATAAAAGATACTCAGGGCTCCGCCGGAGGGGGGTTTGGCTACTCAGGCAGGAACATACACTTCGGGGTCAGGGAGCACTCGATGGGCTCTATCGTAAACGGGCTGGCGGCGCACGGCGGCATTATCCCGTTCGGCGCAACATTCCTCATATTCTCCGATTACATGAGGCCGCCGATAAGGTTGTCGGCGCTTATGGGCCTCCATGCGATCTATGTATTTACTCACGACTCCATCGGGCTTGGCGAGGACGGGCCGACGCACCAGCCTGTTGAGCACCTCCCGGGGCTACGGGCTGTCCCCGGGCTGATAGTAATCAGGCCGTGCGACGCGAACGAGACGGCTATAGCGTGGAAGGTAGCCATAGAGGAGAAGAAAAGGCCCGTTGCCCTGATACTATCGCGCCAGAATGTGCCGACCCTTGACCGTAAGGGGTCCGGTTACGGCCCTGCCGAGGGGCTTAGAAAAGGCGGCTATGTGCTTGCTGACGCCGCTGACAACAACCCCGAGGTCATCCTTATCGCGAGCGGGTCTGAGGTGCGGTTGATCCTGGAGGCGCGAAAAAGGCTCCTCCTTGAGAATATCCGGGCAAGGGCTGTATCTCTTCCGAGCTGGACCCTGTTTGAGGCCCAGACGAAAGAATACAGGGACTCGGTCCTCTTACCCTCGGTTGATGCGCGGCTTGCGGTCGAGGCCGCTTCCCCTCTTGGGTGGGAAAGGTACGCGGGCTCGAAAGGGGATATAATAGGGGTTGCGGAGTTCGGCGCCTCCGGGCCGGGTAGCGTGGTTCTTAAGGAGTACGGCTTTACCGTTGATAACGTCTTTAACAGGGCCAAGGCCCTCATTAAAGAGAAGAAGGGATAAATATGCGCGTGGGCATAGCCGCCGACCACGGCGGCTTCATTTTAAAAGAACGGCTCGCGGCGGCTTTAAGGGGGTCCGGCCACGAGTTGATTGACTTCGGCTCATTCAGCCCCGCGCTGACGGCGATTACCCCGACTTCGTCATCCCGCTCGCGAGGGCTGTAGCGAGCGGAGAGGTTGAAAGGAGGGTCGCTGCCTGCGGCCCTCGGCGTCGGAGCGTCAATAGCCGCCAACAAAGTCCCGGGCGTGAGGTCGTCCCTTATTACGGACTATTTCTCCG
>JAUSLB010000107.1 GCA_030646655.1 Deltaproteobacteria bacterium
CCGGGGCTCGGAGGCCACTGCATACCCATAGACCCGTTCTACCTGACATGGAAGGCGCGGGAGTACGATTTCTCGACCCGGTTCATAGAGCTTGCGGGAGAGATAAACACCCTCATGCCCTACTATGTCGTCAATAAAGTCATGGAGGCGTTGAACGAGAGGGGCAAAAGCCTGAGGGGCTCCAAGATACTGCTGCTCGGCGTGGCTTACAAGAAGAACGTGGACGATATGAGGGAGTCCCCGTCCCTTGAGCTTATAAGGCTCCTTAAGGAAAAAGGGGCGGTAGTATCCTATAACGACCCTTATGTCCCCGTGGCGATAAACGTCAAGGCGGCCGTAAGGATGCGCTCGATAGGGATAACCGACGAGAGGCTAAAAAAATACGACTGCGTCCTCATAGCTACCGACCACTCCTCGTACGATTACAGGAAGATAGTCGAGAACAGCCGGCTTGTCGTGGACACGAGGAACGCTACAGCGGGAATAAAAGGAAATAATATCGTAAAGGCTTAAAACCCTGACCCGCGTATGCCGTCAAGGCCTGAGTGGACAAGAATAAAAAATTGCTCATAGTCGATGACGACGAATCGATCCGCGCCCAGATGCGCTGGGCGTTTTGCCGGGACTGCGAGGTCATAGAGGCCGGGGAGCGCAAAAAGGCGATAGAGGCGGCGGCCTCGGCAAGGCCCGGCGTCGCCATAATCGACCTTGGGCTGCCCCCGTCCCCGGATGACGCCTCCGAGGGTCTTTTGACCATCGAGGAGGCCCTCGCCATAGGCCCGTTACTTAATGCCATCGTGGTCACGGGCATAGACGGCAAGGATAACGCGCACAGGGCGATAGAGCTCGGCATAAGCCGCCAGTACCTCTCAAGGCTTGTCACGAGGTATAAGATAAAGGTGAAATAGCTTCTCCTCCCGGGCCCTTGAAAAAGCCTTTCCAGCCTATTTCAGGAATAAGGAAACTATAGTTTACATCCGTTCATCCCTTTCAAGTTTTACCGGGCCCGTCCCGGTCCTTCAGCCGTTTAAAAAATCCTTTCGGATCAGCCGCTTTCCATTGAAGTGCTTAAAGCGCAGGGCTATGGCACGGCGATTGCTATTCTTATATTGCAACCGGTTAGGGTAAGCCAATTGGTTTACAGGGAAAAAACAGCCGTATAAACAATCAAACCGTTTAAAAAGAGGAGGTAATATGAGATTGGGATCTTTGGCGGCGCTTGTATTCGCGCTCTTAGTATCGCTTGCCCCGGCTGCTTTTGCCGGAGAAAATGAAAATGGAAATGGAAACGATACCTGCCCGGTGCCTGAGCCTGCCACATTGCTTCTCCTCGGCGCGGGGGTAGCGGGCCTCGCAGTAAGCCGTTTAAGGAAGGAAAAAGAATAATATAGAGGCCTTTCCAGTTTCTTGCATAATCTCAAAAAGGGGGCCGGGCCCGGAAGGGCCCGGCTTATCCGTCTGTAATCGCATATTTTATTTTTGGGGGCTGTAGGGCCAACCTTCCACCCGGAAAAGGCTAAGTAATAGCTTAAGAGGCAAAAAAAAGTGAAGGCTGGAAAGCGGTCCGGTTTTTTTGATATATACTTGTCTTTGTAAAAAAAACATGGAGAAGAGCCTGATGGGAATATTCAGGATGAAAAAAATCCCTTTTTCGCCAGTAACGCTCATCCTATTTCTCGCCCTTTTTGCCCTGCTGCGGTTTGATACCGCTAAAGCGATGGCGTCAATCCCGCCAGCGGAGGAGTTTAAGGAGGATCCGCGCCATAGCGCGGCCATAGATCTGCTTAAGAAGAACGATTACGATACCGTCATCCATCTCGAAAATAAGATAATAAACGACGACCCCGGGGACCTGACCGCATATTTTGTCCTGACGCTCGCGTACCTCGGCAAGGATAACGAGAAGATGGCGATAAGGCAGGCGGAGAACGTGAAGAAGATAGACCCTTCGTTCGCCTCCGAGATCTACGGGACAATGGGCAGGTATTACACTACCAAAAAACGCTACCATAAATCGCTTGTCTACCTCCTCGAATCCTTAAAGATAAAGGAGGACCCCGAGATAATGAAGCACGTTGCCTCGATATACCTCGGGCAGGGCCTGCTTAAGAACGCGAAGGAGTATTACGAAAAACTCCTCGATACCAGCCCGGACTACATAAGCTTAAGCAGGATCGAGCTCGCGGAGGGAAACTTCGAGAGCGCGATCACCTATGCCCGAAAGGCCTTAATGGAAGACAAGGGCTCTTCCGGCGCCTACCTCGTCCTCGGCACGGCGTACCTGCTGACCGGGAGGACGGCTCTTTCCGAGGCGAACTTTATTATACTTAACAGGCTGAGCCCTGAGTTCACCTTAAGCTCTTATTTCCTCGGCATCATAAAGCTTGTGGAAAAAGACTACGATCAGGCGCTCCAGCACTTCACGCAATTGAGTTCGAGCCTGCCGAAGCTGAAGGAGCCGTACCTGAACGCCTCGGCATCATGGCACCTTAAGGGCGAGCTTGAAAAGGCGCGCGAGGCGGCCTTAAAGGCCGTTGAGGCGGACCCGCTCGACCCCGCAGCCCACTTCGCGCTCGGGAATATCTACATATCCCGGAAGGAATACGGCAAGGCTGACGCAGAATACCAGAAGGCCGGAGAGCTGTTCCCGGACCTAAGCATGCCGAACTTCAGGACCGAGGATTATTTCAGGCAGGATAACAAAGGCGTGCCCGCGAGCCTTACGCTCGCGCTCATATTCAGCAAGGCCGGGCTCTACCTCGAGTCCATCAAGGCCATACATTCAACGATCGGCTCAAGGTCTC
>JAUSLB010000108.1 GCA_030646655.1 Deltaproteobacteria bacterium
TGGCTAGCGCATTTTCTGCTTCGGCTCTATCTCCTCTGTAGGGAGATAGAGCCTCATCAATTGTAATTCTGGCGAGCTGACCATTCTGACCCGTGAAGTCCTCGATTACTAGATCGTCCTTTTGTTTTCCCGTACGATTAGCCAACTTCCTGTGATTCGAGCTATCCACCTTGAGCCCTAAAAACTCTAAAAGAGCACGACAATGCATAATCCCCGATTCAATGGCAGCGTTTGTGAACGCTGTAGAAAGCCCCTCGATACACGTTTTGCCGTCAAACTTTATTTCGAGCGACTTAGGTTTGTCCCACTCTCTGACATACATCAATGCGAGATTGAGAATCGAAGCTGACTGCATGCGATAAGGGAGAATCTTGTCAATCAATTGCTGCTGCGTATAAATGTGACCCCCAAATGCCTTAAGACGCATGTTGACGAAGGCATAGCTTCTAGCAAAAGTATAGTAAGGTGGGCTCTGCCCACCAATATAGCTCAACTTATCGTTTAGAACAATAAAAAAGGGATTGCCCTTTCGGTCAATCCCTCTAAAAACTGGTCGGGGCGAGAGGATTCGAACCTCCGACCCCCGCGTCCCGAACGCGGTGCTCTACCAAGCTGAGCCACGCCCCGACAAAAATTTTAAACCGAAAATATAGCACGGGGGAATAAAGCTTGCAACAAATTAATGCCTATGCCCTACCCCCCGCAGGGTTTTAACCTGTCCCTTAATGCTTGCGAAAAGTTTTCAACCGTTTCGCGCACCCGAATAAAGCCGGGAATTCCTTAACCGGCTTCGGCGCCTTATTATATTAACATTTTTAGCCGTCTTTTCAAGGGGAAGCGCTAAAAAGATTTATCTTCCGAAAGAGACCGAATACCCCCCCAATTCCAATTACCAGAAGTTAAAGGGCGCTATCTATCGAAGATTATCTGAGAAGGAAGGGAACGCCCCCTGATGGACAGGGGGCGGCGGGGAACCGGGGTGGCCCTGAGGCCTCCCGGAAGACTTACGCGTTTTGTGCCTTGAGGGGGGGATCTTTTTTCGGGCTGGTTTTTATAAGGTGAAGTCCGCGCCTGTTCGCATCAACTGAAACCGCGCTCTGGCGGGCCTCCCTCTCTATCTTAAATCTCGTCACGAGGTCCTTAAGCTCAACGGCTATCCCGGCGAGCTGGTCGGTTGCCTTTGACACCTCGCATATCGCTGCTACATTGGACTTCGCCACATCGGCGATAGAGTCCATGTTCTGGGTTATCTCATCCGTAGTCGCGCTCTGCTCCTCCGCTGATGTGGCGATGTGGCCTATCATGTCGGTAACGCCCTCTACGCCCGCGACTATCTGCTTTAAGGAGGTGCCTGCCTCGTTGGCGAGCTTTACTCCGTTTTCCACCTTCTTCGTGCCCTCTGCCATGGCGATGACGGCCTTTCCTGTCTCGTTCTGTATGGACTGGATCATCCCGCTTATCTCTTTGGTCGCCTTTGTCGTCCTCTCGGCCAATTTTCTGACCTCGTCGGCGACTACGGCAAAGCCCCTTCCCTGCTCCCCTGCCCGCGCGGCCTCTATCGCGGCGTTAAGGGCCAAGAGGTTCGTCTGGTCCGCTATGTCGTTAATGACCGACACTATCGTTCCGATCTCTTCCGAGCTTTTGCCGAGCTTCTTAATGGTATCTGCCGCAACCGAGGTCGATTCCGCCACCTCCTGCATGGCTGTTATCGCCTGAGATACCACAGCGCCGCCCGTTGCCGCTATCTCGCGCGCGCCCCTTGCGGATTCAGCCGCCTGCTGGGAGTTCCTGGCGACCTCTATTACCGTCGCGTTCATCTCCTCCATCGCTGTAGCGGCGTGGGCCGTCTGAGCGGACTGCTTCTCCGCCCCCCGGCTCATCTGGGTAGATGAGGCCGAGAGCTGCTCCGAGGCCGAGGCGAGGTGGTCCGAGGATTCCGTTATCCTCCCTATGATATCCGACATCTGGGAGGCCATCTCATCAACGCTCTGCCCGAGGCTCGATATCTCGTCCTTTATCTCCATGCCGAGGAATTCTACCTTTACGCCCGTCCTCCTGGTTAAATCCCCGCTTGCGAATCCCTCGACGGTCTTTTTGATCCCCTCAATAGGCTTAATGAGGTGGGTATTGGCTGTCCACATGAAAAATATCGCGAAGGCGGCCGAGACGCATACCGAGAGGGCCATGACCAAAAGCCCCTTCATCGCCTCGCTCTTCGCGTTCTCCGCTATCATCTGCGTAAGCGCATTGGCCGCGGTGACTATCTGGGGCGTATGGTCGTTTATTAAAGAGTTGAGCTGGGCCGTATAGTTGTCGCTCGCGGCAACGCCCTCGAGTATCTTACTCTTCCTCTCCTGCCAGAAGGCTGAAAACTCACCTCCCCTGACGGAGGAGTCGAACTCGGCAATCGTCTTTTTAAGCTCGCTTAAGACAGCGTCCTTGTCGGTATATGAGGTAAGATAGCGCTCGAACAGGTAGCTCATCTTCAGCGTCCGCGCCTTAGCAACGCCGTCGCCCACTGCCTTATCCAGCATATCTGCCGTTGACTTCTCGACCTCTTCCTTTGTTACCCTCAGGCCGTCGCCGTGCTCCATCGCCTTGTCGAGCCCCGCCCGCATGGAGTTCCATTTGCCCTCAAGCTCGTCAAGTTCGCCGAGCGTCTCCGGGTCTTTTATAGCGGGAAAGCTCTTCGAGCCGTTCCTGAGCTCGGCTATCACATCCCCGTATTCGTTCTTCTTCGCCTGAAAGACCTTCTCAAGCTCCTCGTTACCGCTCATTATGTGGCGGTTTAAAATCTCCGTTATCTCTACGGCCCTCTTCCTTAGCGACCCGGCCTCGCCGACCTGAGCGTATTTAGCGCTCATGCCCCCGACCAGAAAGTAGATTATCGGTATCTGGACTATAAAGAGCACGAGCAGGACGAGGTAACTTCCCATAAACCGGGTCTTTAAAGAATGCAGGTTCATAAATCAAATCCCTCCCTTATTCCCTTATTTGTGCTTTAGACAGGCCTCCATTCCGGCCCGCGCTTAAAACCTTTCTAAATTAGCAATCTTATGCGGTTATAAGTCCATATCGGTTTTAAAAAAGGAAATCTCCATAGGGCAGGAGGTTGATTTTTGCCTGTCCGAAAGGACTACGGTTTTGATGTGCTAAGGGTGGATGGGGGAGGCTTTAAGAGCCGGGGCTTACTATGCCCTTCTGGATGGCTATCTTTATGAGGCTCGCCATATCGTTGATGCCGAGCTTTTTCATTATCTTGTTCCTGTGGCTTTTTACCGTCGAAGTGGAGATAAAGAGCTTACGGCCTATCTCGTTGCTCGTGGCACCCCCGGCTATCAGCCTTATTATCTCTTTCTCCCTCTCAGTAAGAGTATCAGCGGGCCCTTCCTCTTTCTTTATCTTCTCCACGAAGTCGTTTAAGAGCCCCTCTGAGACAGCCGGGCTCGCGTACTTAAGGCCCTTTAGCACCTTATGGGCGGCCTTAAGTATCTCCTCTGGCGCAGAGTCCTTAAGAACATACCCCGAAGCCCCTGCCCTGAAGGCCTCGATGGCCCTGAAGGGGTCTGCGTGCATCGACAGCATTATCACTTTAATTTCAGGGAACCCGTCAACGACCCGCTTGGTTACGGCTATGCCGTCGAGCTCCGGCATCGTTATGTCCATCAGGACGAGGTCGGGCTTAAGCGTGGAGATCCCCTCCAGGGCCTCGATGCCGCTGCCGGCCTCGCCTACCACCTTGAATTCATTGGTCCCGGAAAAAACCGACCTTATCCCGTCCCTTATGACAGGATGGTCGTCGGCGATGAAGATATTCGTCTTTTTCATATTGCGGTATTTTATCGAAATCCGGCGTGCAGTCAATAGGGAACTCTGAAGAGGAGTAAATGCGTCCGTCTTTTCATTGAGTCTCTGCGGCCTTAATCCCCTTTCTCGATTCGCCTATTATCTTTTCAACGTCCTCTTTATCGAGGGATTCCTCCCTCATAAGGGCCCCGGCGAGGCTGACGAGCACGTCCTTGTCCTTGCTGAGTATCTCGTCCGCCTTCCTCTCAGCCTCTATTATCAGCTTTCTTATCTCCTGGTCCATGAGCCACGCCATGTCCTCGCTGTAGCGCTTAGGCATGGCCAATTCCCTGCCGAGGAAGGGGTGCTCCTCGCCCCTGCCGAGGTTCACCGGGCCTACGGCCTCGCTCATCCCCCACTGCGCCACCATCTTCTCGGCCAGGAATGTCGCGCTCTTCAGGTCATCCTGCGCCCCGCTGCTGACATCGTTGAATATTAATTTTTCCGCCGCCCTGCCGGCAAGGGCGACGGCGAGCTTATTTATAAGGTATTTGCGCGGGTAGTAATGCCTGTCCTCAATGGGAAGGAACTGCGTTATGCCCATAGCCATGCCCCTCGGTATTATAGATACCTTATGTATCGGGTCTGTGTAGGGCAGCTCCCAAGATACCAGCACATGTCCTGATTCGTGGAAGGCGGTTATGCGTTTTTCCTCATCGCTGAAGGTATCCTCCCTCTTTGTCCCCATTATTATCCTGTCCCTTGCCTCCTCGAAGTCCCTCATCTCCACCCTGTCCCTGCCCCTTTTTACGGCCTCGAGCGCCGCCTCGTTGGCGAGGTTCTCTATATCCGCCCCTGTCATGCCGGGCGTGCCCTTAGCGATCTTGTCAAAGTCAACGTCCGGGGCGAGCTTTTTGTTCCTCGTATGGACCTCAAGTATCGCCCTTCTGTCCTTCCAGCCGGGCCTGTCGATTATTATGTGCCTGTCGAACCTGCCGGGCCTAAGGAGCGCCGTGTCCAGCACATCCGGCCTGTTCGTAGCCGCCATTACGATTATCTCCTCGTGAGGCTCGAACCCGTCCATCTCGCTAAGCAGCTGGTTCAATGTCTGCTCCCTCTCGTCGTGCCCCCCTCCGAGCCCCGCGCCCCGAGTCCTCCCCACAGAGTCTATCTCGTCTATGAATATTATAGACGGCCGGGTCTCCCGCGCCCTTTTGAACATATCCCTTACGCGCGAGGCCCCTACGCCCACGAACATCTCTATGAATTCAGACGCGCTGATGCTGTAGAAAGGAACCCCCGCCTCCCCGGCAACGGCTCTGGCAAGCAAGGTCTTTCCCGTGCCCGGCGGGCCGACAAGGAGTATCCCCTTGGGGATCTTCGCGCCTATTTTTGTGAACCTCGCCGGGTCTTTCAGGAACTCGACCGTCTCCCTCAATTCCATCTTCGCGTTCTCAAGCCCGGCGACGTCCTTGAACGCGACCCCCGGCTTTTTGAAATCAAAAAGCCGCGCCTTGCTCATCCCGAAGTTAAAGAGCCCTCCCGCCCCGCCTTGGGCCTGCTGGAGGCGCCTCATAATGAACCACCATATGCCAATTATAAAGACCCACGGAAGCGCGATAAGCGCTATCTGCCAGAAGCCCATGCCGTCCGCTGGCTCGACGTCGATATCGACGCCCTTTGCCTCAAGCCCGCGTATCAGGTCCCCGCCCTGAAAGGACGGCAGGTTCGTTACGAAGTTAACCGTCTCTGCCGGCTTGGTCTCGCCCGGCGGCTTTACCTCGATGCTCCTTTTTAGCTCGCCTGAGACCTGAAGGCCTTTTATGGTCACTGATTTGATGTTGCCCTTGCCGAGCTCCTCCTGAAACTCGCTGTAGCTTATCCTCCTTTGATGGGTTATGTCCTTTGATTTTACGAACTCCCCCCAAAAGTAGATAAGCGCCCCGAATACGATCAGCGTTATCGCGACCCTCCAGATGGAAACCATCTCGCCCTTGCCCGGGATATTTTTCTGATTAGCCATAATAACTAAGTCTATATTAGATTCCCTCGAAATCAATCCGTAGGATAAGAGAAAACACCTGCCAAAAAGCCCGGAGATGCCTTGAAACCTGAGATTTGACTCATCGAAAATAAACGATATACTGTGCATTAGAAGGCCCTAGAGGCCGAAGGAGGGAACGTATGGACAAAAAGGCGTACCATGAGAAGAAAGAGGCCTTTTTAAAGGACTTGAGCGCGAAGATAGAAGAGCTAAAAAAGACCTTCGACCAGAGCAAGGCAGATGTGAAGCTCAAATACCACGAGCAGCTTGAGTCTTTAAGGGTGAA
>JAUSLB010000197.1 GCA_030646655.1 Deltaproteobacteria bacterium
TGCGGCTCGATCATTTTATCGAAAGGGAAGAGAACAAGAAGGGGGCGCGCAAGGCCGAGAGGGCAAAGCTTAGGATAAGAAGGATATTTAAGCGCCTTGAGATGAAACGGGCCGAGCTGAAAGAGCTCGCAAGGGTCGTTAAAGTCCATGACTTTAACATGTGGGAGGCCAAACAGCGCCTCATCGAAGCGAACCTAAGGCTCGTCGTGAGCATCGCGAAGAGGTATGTGAACCTCGGCCTAAAGTTCTCCGACCTTATTCAGGAAGGCAATATCGGCCTCATGAAGGCCGTAGATAAGTTCGACTATAAGAAGGGGTATAAGTTCTCGACTTACGCCACATGGTGGATCAGGCAGGCTATCACTAGGTCCATCGCCGACCACGGCAGGACGATCAGGATACCCGTCCACATGATAGAGACTATAAACAGGCTCCTCCAGACATCCCGCCAGCTCTTAAAGGAGCTCGGCAGGGAGCCCTATCCTGAAGAGATAGCCGAGAGGATGGACATACCGATAGCCAAGGTAAGGCGCATCTTAAGGCTCATGAAGCAGACCTTAAGCCTTGAGACGCCTATCGGGGATGACGAGGAGAGCTCGCTCGGGGACTTTATAGAGGACGAAAAATCCCCCTCCCCCTCTGATGCGGCTATCGAAAAAGACCTCTCCGACCAGACGAACCTTGTGCTCGAGAGCCTTACCCCGCGCGAGGAGAAGGTGCTGCGCATGAGGTTCGGCATAGGGGAGAAGCAGGATTATACCCTTGAAGAGGTAGGAAAAGTCCTCGGGGTCACCCGCGAGAGGGTAAGACAGATAGAGGCAAAGGCCATAAGGAGGCTAAGGCACCCGACGAGGGCGAAGCTTCTGAAGGGCTTTAGCGAAGGCTAAAGGATAAACATCTTGGAAAGGGGCTCTTTGGAGAATTAAAGAGCCCCTTTCTTGTTATAAAGACTGGCTAAAAAAAACAAGCTACTCTGGGTTTTTCCACGAAGCAGTTCCCCGGAAGCTACTCCTCTCGTTACCGCAGCAGACCCGTTCAGCCCGAAAGACACCCGCCAAAAAAAAGGAACAGATGGGAAAATACGGCAATAAGCTTTCCATCAAGAAGAGCCTGAGGGCTAAGTTTACCCTTGTCCTCCTGCTCGTCGGGATAATACCGCTCGGAATAACCAGCGTGTTTTTCTATTATACGGCAAAGGACGCGCTCTTCAAGAACGTCTTCAAGGAGCTCAAGTGGAATGTGGACGAGGTCTCAAGCCAGATAGAGGGGCACTTCGCCGAGGCGGGAAAAGACCTTACAGTCGCCTCCCAGAATACGGCCTTCAGGATGTATTTATTGGACCCTGAGAACAGGGGCCAGTGGGTCAAAGAGCAGCAGAAGACGCTTAAGCACCTGAGGGGGATCTATCCGGACATAATCGACGAGGCCTGCTTCATAGATGTAACCGGGCAGGAGATCTCAAGGATAGTCCATGACTACATAGCAAGGGAGGATGAGCTCTCTTCCGAAGAGGAGAGGGCCTCGTTTTTCCATTTTGCCTTCGAGATGGACGAGGGAGAGGTCTATCAGGGAAAGCCGACTATCTCAGAGGACACAAAGAGGTGGGTCCTGCCTAACGCCACGCCTATTGTCATTAACGGGGAGAAGGTCGCGATCCTGCATTTCGAGGTCATTATGGGCCACTTCCAGCGCCTCCTTAAGAAAGCGATAAACCCGGACAGGGGGCACGGCTTCATAATAAACGGCGAAGGCGAGTTCATGGCGCACACCCTGATGAACCTGAGCGAATCAGCGCCGTTCCCGAAGGCTATAACCCCGCAGACCCCTCCGGGGCTCGTCAATATATATGAAAGGATGCTGAAGGGCGAAAGAGGGATAGAGCAGTTCTACGAGGGCGGCAAGGACTATTACATGATATTTAAGCCCTTGGGGGATATATATATAAAAGGGCGGAACGACAACAGGTGGGCCATAGCCTACGCTATCCCGAGCGAGAGGGTCTATGTGGAGCTTGCGATACTGCGCTACAACATACTGGCGCTCGCGTTTACCATCCTTTTCGTGGTAGCGCTCGCCTATGTGACGGGCAATTATATCACCCGGCCCATAAGGGAGCTCGCAGGCGCCACTCACAGGGTCGCAAGCGGCGAGATGCCGAAGATAGTGACAAAGAGGCAGGACGAGATAGGCCAGCTCTCCGAGTCCTTTAACATAATGGCAGAGGCGGTAAAGAGGCGGGACGAGGCGCTAAAGGCGCTCGCCGTAACTGACGGGCTTACCGGGCTCTACAACCACCGTTATTTCAAGGAGGAGCTTGAGAAGAATGTAAGGAGCTCGCTAAGGTACGGCAGGGAGCTGTCGCTCATCATGGCGGATGTGGACCATTTTAAGATTTATAACGACACATACGGCCATTCTCAGGGGGACATGGTGCTTAAGAAAGTCGCAGGCGTGTTCATGAAACATACCCGGGAGGTCGATACAGCCGCGAGGTACGGAGGCGAGGAGTTCGCGGTGATATTGCTGGAAACGCCTTCCGAAGGGGCGTTAAAGATAGCCGAAAGGATCAGGGAGGGCGTGGAAAGGGCGGGGGTGCCCTTTAAGGAGGGGCAGAAAGAGGGCGTGCTCACCGT
>JAUSLB010000115.1 GCA_030646655.1 Deltaproteobacteria bacterium
AAATACCGTAAAGTCGAGGAAGGAGGGGCTCGATGTCTACAGGAAGCTCTCCCTCGTGGCCGAGCGGTTCCTGAGCATATCGGTCGATTACCTCGGGTGCGTGCTGCACGACGAGAATATCCAGAGGTCGGTATTGATGCAGAAAGCGGTAATGGAGCTCTACCCGGACACCAAGGCGAGCCAGTGCTATAAGGAGATAGCCGGCGCGATATGGGACCTCCCGGCAGATGAGGTGAAGGGCGGCATCCAGTTTTTCTGGCACCGGATGCTCAACAGGGATCTCGATCCGGAACTGGCAGGCTAAAAAAACAAGCGGGGTAATGATGATGAACGCTAAAGTCAAAGAAAGCGGCGCTATAGGCAAGACCGGGAGGGACAAGCTCCTTGAGGGTAACATCCACCTCGTAAAGATAATAGCCTATCAGGTCGCGGTAAACCTCCCTCCGCACATCGATGTGAACGACCTCATCGGCGCCGGCACGATAGGGCTCCTTGAATCAATAGACAGGTTCGACACCTCAAGGGGGGTGCAGTTCAACACCTACGCCTCGATAAGGATACGCGGCGCGATAATGGACGAGCTGAGGAGCATGGACTGGATGACTCGCTCGATGAGGGACAAATCAAACCAGCTCGAGAAGGCCTACGACGAGATCGAAAGGAGGACAGGCAGACCGGCCGAGGTGGAAGAGGTCGCCCATTTCCTCGATATAACCACCGAGGCGCTTTACACGATCTTAAGTCAGGTCAGCGCGGTGAGCGTCCTGAACCTTGAGGACATGGGGATCGCCAACCACGACGAGGGCATGGACATACTCGAGTGCATAAAGGACCCCGAGGCCAAAGACCCTATGGCGATAGTCAAATTCAACGAGATCAAAAAGAGGATAGCCGAGGCCGTCGAGACCCTGCCTGAGAAGGAGAAGCTCATAATATCGCTTTATTATTACGAAGAGCTGACCTTAAAGGAGATCGGCAAGGTGCTTGAGATAACCGAATCCAGGGTATGCCAGCTCCATAGCCAGACCATGCACAGGCTCAAGGCGAAGTTGAAAAAGTGCATCGGGGCCTGAGGTTGCCGTTGGGCCTGCCTGAACCCGGCGGCCTTTAAAAAATTAAAGAAATTGGCGATATCCCCGATAAATAAGAAAGGGTGCATATGGATAATTATATTTCAATACAGGGGATGCTAAAAGACGCCGACCCCTCTGTCAGGAGAAACGCCTGCGAGGCGGTCGGGGATTCCAGGACAACCTCCTTTATACCCTCGCTTATCGAAGCCCTCGGCGACAGCGACTTCGGCGTGAGAGAGGCCGCCCTGAACGCCCTTACCTCCATCGGCGGCAAAGAGGTCGCCGGCTCGGTAGCCCCGCTCCTTCGTCTCGAGGACGCATCCCTGAGGAACATCGGGATAGAGATAATCCGCAAGCTCGGCGCAGAGGCGCTCGATACCATCTCTTCGCTCCTTAACGACGCAGACGACGATGTGGTGAAATTCGCCGTTGACCTCCTCGCCGATATAAAAGAGGCGGACGCGGACAGACTGCTCTGCGGGTGCGCGGGGCACAGGAACCCGAATGTCAGGGCGTCCGTGGCGGTCTGCCTCGGAAGGCTCAAGGTGAGGGGCTCGAGCACAGCGTTGCTGAAGCTGTTGAACGACCCTGAGGAATGGGTGAAGTTCTCCGCCATAGAAGGCGTAGGGCTCCTTGAGGACAAGGCGTCCCTCGAGCTCCTTCTCGGTATCGTTGACAGCGATTCGAGCCTCCTTAAAGAGGCCGCCATCGAGGCCGTAAGCAGGATAGCCTCCCCGCAGGATGCCGCCGAGGTGCTCGAAAAGCTTAAATCGGCCGTCTCCAAAGGCGCGGTAATAAACGTGAAGCCTATAGTAGAGCTCCTTGAGAAGGCCGCGGCCCCGGGGTCGAACTTCAGGCCCGCAAAGGATTTTACAGGGACATACTTCGGTTTTTTCGCGAAGGCCATTGAGGACCCTGACAGGGCCGTAGGCCTTGAGGCCTTAAAAGGTCTCGGGCTTCTAAGGGTCACAGAGGGGATTACCAAGGCCTTCGGCTACATAAACAGGCTTAACGAGCTGACCGAGGAGACTGAGGCAGCGGCGCTCGGGGCCATTATATCAATGATAGGGCGCCCTCCGATCCCCCCTGCCGTAAAAGAGGAATTAAAGAGGGGAGGAAAGGGCTTTAAGCTCATCGTAAGGGCCCTGGGAGAGATGAAGTCGGAGGAGGCTGTGCCGCTCCTCGCCGGGCTCATGGACAGGGCCGCGAAGCACGAGCTGCGCGAGATAGTCTCGGCCTTTGAGGCGATAGGCTCGGCCGGCTCGACTGAGATACTCTTTAAGTCATTAAAGAGCCCTGACGGGCATACGAGGAAGATCTCGGCGCGGGCCCTTTCGGCGCTTGCTGGCGAGGGGGCTGTTGACGCGCTTTTCGACGCGTTAGAATCCGAGTGCTACAGGGATGTGCTCGAGGAGATAACCGACACCCTTTCGCTTATCCCTTCGCAGCCGGTAAAACAGAGGCTCTGCGGGCTGCTCTCGAGCCGGGATGAGCGCTTAAGGGAGATGGGGGCGAGGGGGCTCGGGGTGATAGGCGACGAGGAGGCCCTTGAGTCCCTTAAACAGGCCTGCCGGGACATAAGCCCTGTCGTACGGAAGGCCGCTTACAAATCAATGGCAAAGCTCGGGATACCTGAGGCGATAGACACGGTATTGAAGGGGCTTGAGGACAATAGCGACGATGTCAAGCTCTCCATTTTGAAGGCCCTCGGGGGCTGGAGCGGCGAGAGGATAAAGGAGGGGCTCTTAAAGGCGATTAAGGATAAGAATATCTGGGTCAGGTACCACGCGGTGATGCTCCTCGGGGAGCTTGGCGGAAGCGACACGGAGGATTGCCTCATAGGGCTCCTTTTAAAGGACGAGGCCCCTGTAAAGGCCGCGGTAGCGAAGGCGCTCGGCAAGACCGGCTCCTCAAAGTCCCTTTGCACGCTTGAAAAATTCATTGACCACATGGACCCTACTGTCAGGGCGGCAGTCAACGGGGCTATAACCTCACTTAAATGCTGACGCTCGGGATAGATACAAGGCCCAAGCTCTCCAACGAGGCATTCGGGCTCCTCAGGGACATAATCTACGCCAAAAGCGGGATGTTTTTCCCGGAGTCGAAGAAGTACCTTCTGGAGAAGAGGCTGGTCAAGAGGCTTGAGGAGAAGAACCTCAAGACGTTCGAGGACTATTACTATTTCCTCACCTACGACCCTGAGAAGAATAAGGAGCTGTACAAACTTATAAACTGCGTGGTGACGAACGAGACGAGTTTTTTCAGGGACGTGATGCAGCTCGATTCCTTCACGAAGGGGGTTATTCCCAAGCTCGTGCGGGAAAAGACAAACGCCGGGAAAAGGAATCTGAAGCTCTGGAGCGCGGCCTGCTCTACCGGCGAAGAGCCCTTCACCCTCGGGATGATGCTCCTCGAGGAGCTTAACGGCAGGGGGTTTTCCGTTGAGATACTCGGCAGCGACATAAGCGATCATGTGCTCAAGTCCGCGGAGGCGGCCACATACGAGAAATACACGCTGAGGAACACCCCGGAGCAGTACCTCAGGAGATACTTCAATAATAACGGGGATTCCTACACCGTAGCGAAAAAGGTTCAGGACCTCGTCAAATACAGGAAGATAAACCTTATCGATTCCGTTGAGACAAGGGCCGTAAGGGATATCGACGTGATATTCTGCAGGAACGTCCTCATATACTTCGATGACTCATCAAGGAGGAAGGCCGTAAACCACCTCTATGACAGCCTCGCGAAAGGCGGGTACCTTTTTCTCGGTTTTTCGGAAACGCTCCATACCGTAACAAGGCTCTTCAGGCCGGTGAGCTTCGAGCGCACCGTCGTCTATCAAAAAGTTTGAGAGGTGGCCATGGAAAAGAAAATACTGGTAGTTGACGACTGCGAGACGACGAGGAAGCTCTTGTCCTACATAATCCGGGACAAGGGGTACAAGATAATCGGCGCCTCGAACGGGATAGAGGCGCTTGAGGTCATGGCGGCGAACCCGGTTGACCTCGTGGTCACCGACCTCAATATGCCCCAGATGAACGGCTTCGAGCTCTGCCGGAGCCTGAGGGAGCAGGCTGAGTACAGGGAACTCCCGATAATCATGATAACGACCGAGTCGGGCGAAGCGGACAAGCGGATGGGCATGGAGGCCGGGGTCACCACTTACCTCTCAAAGCCCATATCGCCGCAGAGGCTCTTATACGAGATCGAGAAGCTCCTCTGATTATAAAGATACTTTCAAGGCAAGGAGGTTTTTATGTTCGACCAAAACATGAGGATACTGGTCGTTGACGATTTCTCTACGATGAGGAGGATAATAAAGAACATCCTCAAGGAGATCGGCTACAGCAATGTTGACGAGGCGGACGACGGGGCAACGGCCTTAGAAAAGCTCAAGGGCGGGAACTTCGACTTCGTCGTCACCGACTGGAACATGCCGAACATGTCCGGGATCGATCTGCTTAAGACGATAAGGCAGGACCCTGTATTAAAGTCCATGCCGGTATTAATGGTCACGGCGGAGGCGGCCAAGGAGAACGTGGTCACGGCGGTCGAGGCGGGGGTAAGCAACTACATTGTAAAGCCCTTCACCGCGGCGGCCCTGAAGGAGAGGATCGACCTCATACTCGAGAAGCTCAAGACCGCCTAAGAACCGATATCCGGACCATACATGATTGAAAAGGAGAAGTTAGATGAGCGCGAAGAACTGGAGCGAGGTGCAGAATAAGATCAAGGATGAGATATCAGCCCTTGTGAGGTTTATAGACAAGACACGCAAAGGGATAGACACCCTTGAGAACACCGTTAAGATCGGCTCCGAGAGGTTCCCGGAGGCCTCCAGCCAGTTAGCGGCGGTCACCGGGGACCTTGAGAACGCGGCGAACAACATCATGTCCATACTCGAGGGGCTCATGCAGGAGCAGGAAAACGCGCACGCTCTGCTTAAGGCCCTCTCCGGATGGGCGGCTTCGGCCAAAGAGCCCGGACAGGCCTTAGGCCTGATAGGAGAGCTCGAGAAGATAAACGAGAGGACGAAAAAGGAGACGATGGATATATTCACAAATATGTCCTTCCACGACCTCTCAGGGCAGAAGCTTAAGAAGGTCATAGGCTCGCTCGCGGTAGTGGAATCCAAGCTCCTTGAGATGGCTTTAAGCTTCGGGCTCGAAGGCACGGGCGCCGAGGATGGGACTGCCGGGCCGGAGGCCAAGGAGAGTGCGCCGATAAAACAGGATGTGGTCGATAAGCTTTTAAAAGAGCTCGGGGCCTGAAAGCCCTGCAGCGGGAGGCCGTATGAACAGCGAAATGGACGATATCGTTAATGATTTTATTTCGGAATCGACCGAGGTGCTCGATTCTCTCGACCAGAAGTTCATCGAGCTTGAGAAGAACCCGGGAGATAAGACGCTCCTTAACGATATCTTCAGGTCCGTCCATACGATAAAGGGCGCGGCCGGCTTCCTCGGCTTCCAGCAGATGGTCGAGGTCACCCATGTGACCGAAGACGTCCTGAATAAGCTCAGGAAGGGCGAGATGGGGCTGGACGCTACGATAATGGACGCGATCCTCCAGTCCGTTGACCTTATAAAGGTGCTTCTCCATAACATAAAGGAGAAAAACGGCAGGGAGGAGGACTTAAAGCCTGTAATAGCCTCCCTTGCCGGCGTCAACGGGAATTCCTCTAAGAAGGAAGAGGCCAAAAAGGAAGAGCCCCCCCAGCTTACTGTAATCTCCACGGAGAAAAAGGAGAAGGAGGAGCCTGTAAAGCCTCAGGCAAGGGAGGAGCCCCATAAGGAGAAAGAGCAGTCGATAAGGGTTGACATAGACAGATTAGACAGCGTCCTTAACATCGCCGGCGAGCTCGTGCTCTCTCGCAACCGCCTCATGCGCCTCGGTTCAAAGCTGTGCGAGCTCGACACCGAAAGCGAGCTCCTCTCGCAGATGGAAGAGGGCATAGCCCAGCTCGACCTCGTCACAACGGACCTCCAGCTCGCCGTCATGAAGATGAGGATGCAGCCGATAGCGAAGGTCTTCAACAAGTTCCCGAGGATGGTAAGGGACCTTGCGAGGCAGAGCGGCAAAGAGATTGAGCTTTCCATAAACGGCGAGGAGACGGAGCTCGATAAGACGGTAATAGAGGAGATAGGCGACCCGCTCGTGCATTTGATAAGAAACGCGGTTGACCACGGCATGGAGCCCCCGGAGGAGAGGGCCGCAAAAGGCAAGCCCCGGTGCGGAACGCTCTGCCTTTCCGCGTATCAGGAGGGCCGCCACATAATCGTATCGGTCGCCGACGACGGCAGGGGCATAGACCCGGCGGCGATAAAAAAGTCCGCCGTAGAAAAAGGTCTTCTTACCCCCGAGGACGCCGAGAAGATGCCGAACAAGGAGGCGCTGAACCTCATATTCATACCCGGATTCTCCACCGCCAAGAAGGTGAGCAACATCTCAGGCAGGGGCGTGGGGATGGACGTCGTCAAGACCAATATTTCGAGGATAAACGGGACCATCTCCATAGACTCCGAGGTGGGCAAGGGGATGAAAATAATATTCAGGCTCCCGCTGACGCTCGCGATAATACAGGCCCTGACGGTCGAGGCGGGCCGTGAGATCTACGGCATACCCCTTTCAACGGTTATTGAGAACATAAGGGTAGAGGCGGACGATGTTAAGACAATTGACGGCAGGGAGGTCATACACCTAAGGGACAGGGTCTATCCCGTGGTAAGGCTCTCGGGCCTTGTTGACGGGAACATCTCCGCATACAATTCGCAGTGGAAGTATATAGTGCTTATCGGGATAGGCGAGAAGAGCTTCGGCATACTCGTTGACAGGCTCCACGGGCAGGAGGAGATAGTCATGAAGTCCATGGGCGAGTACCTCAAGGGCACCGAGGGCATAGCCGGGGCGTGCATAAACGGGGACGGGAAAGTGATACTGATACTCGATGTGGCGGGGCTCCTTGAATCCATGCAGAGGTTGTACATCCATTGCTGACAGGGACATTACATAAGATAAGGGTACTCATAGTCGATGATTCCGCCTTCATGAGGAAGGTCATAAGGAATATGATCGAGACCGACCCGGAGATCGAGGTCGTAGGCTCTGCGCGCGACGGGGCCGAGGGCGTCGATATGGCGCTAAGTCTCTGCCCGGACGTCATCACCATGGACATCGAGATGCCGAGGATGCACGGTCTTGAGGCGACCTCGCATATCATGGAGAGGCAGCCTACCCCGATAATCATGGTAAGCTCGCTTACAAAAGAGGGCGCGCACGCCACCTTCGAGGCGCTCGATAAGGGGGCGGCGGACTATATTTCCAAAAACCTCGTCTCATCTTCTATAGACATGTTCAAGATTCAGGACGAGCTCATCGGCAAGATAAAGGCCGTAGCGCGCAAGAGAGATAAGCTCTTCGGCTTGCTGGGCGTAAAAAGGACGGAGCCTGCTCAGCCTGTGAAGAGGGGCTTCGCCACCCAGAAGGTGGCGTTCGTCGCCATCGGGGCTTCTACAGGCGGGCCGAGGGCCCTTCAGGAAGTCCTGACGCACCTTCCGCCCGATTTATCGACGCCGTTCCTCGTGGCGGTGCATATGCCGAAGGCGTTCACGGGCGCCTTCGCGGACAGGCTTAACGGGCTCTGCAAGCTCCCCGTCAAGGAGGCTCAAGACGGCGAGCCTGTCAGGTCAGGCCAGATATTATTATCCCCCGGCGGCTTCCAGACCCGGATAAGGAAAAGAAGCTTGACCGATTTTTATGTCGAGATAAACGACAACCCAAGCAACTCGCTGTATAAGCCCTCGGTCGATGTCTGCATGACCTCCGTTGCCGAATGCTACCCCGGAAGGTCTTTAGGCGTGATGCTCACCGGCATGGGCTACGACGGGCTCGAGGGCATGAGGCTCATAAAGGTGAAGGGCGGCAAGACCCTTGTCCAGAACGAGGAGACGTGCACGGTTTACGGGATGCCCAAGGCCGTCATCGAGGCCGGGATCGCGGACAAGGTGGCGCCGCTCGACCATATAGCCGGCGAAATAGTCAACATGATATAGCAGGTGAGGAAAAACGCGACGGGCTTAAGCAATACAGCAATACATGGAAGGATTGCCTCTGGGTGCTCGCCGGCTCATGAAGTGACAAGGCGAGCCATATTAACGAAAGATTGCCTGGCCAAGCCGGTGCTGAAAAAGTCCGGGACGGACTTTTTCAGCACCCTGATAGATAGTCCCTTTAATACAGATAGGCAGTAAAAGGAACCTTTTGCCTTATGGATCTACTTACCGTTATAGGCCTTGTGCTCGGCTTCGGCGCCATAATAGGCGGCCAGGTCCTTGAAGGGGGCTCGCTCCATTCCATAATGCAGCCCACCGCGGCGATAATCGTGGTGGGTGGCACCGTAGGGGCGGTGCTCGTGAACTATTCGTTCTCTACGTTCCTCCTTGCGCTGAAGAACGCCAGGCTCGCGTTCTTTAACCATAAGGCCGACCCTAAATCCACGATAAAGCTCATCTCCGAGCTCGCCGGGATCGCGAGGAAAGAGGGCCTGCTGGCCTTGGAGTCGAGGGTAAAGAGGGTAGAAGACCCCTTCCTTAAAAAAGGGCTCCAGCTCGTTGTTGACGGGGCGGAGCCCAAGCTTACGAGGGAGATACTCGAGATAGAGATAGCCTACGCGGAGGAGTACCAGAATACCTCCGCGAAGGTCTTTGAGTCAGCCGGCGGGTACTCCCCGACCATAGGCATACTCGGGGCCGTCCTGGGCCTCATACATGTCATGGAGAACCTCGCTGACCCTAGCAAGCTCGGCTCCGGCATAGCGGTGGCGTTCGTGGCGACCGTTTACGGCGTCGGCACGGCAAACCTCCTCTGGATCCCGATGGCCGGGAAGCTAAAGTTCAAGATCAGGGAAGAGGCGATATTAAAGGAGATGATAATCGAGGGGCTGATAGCCCTGTCCGAGGGCGAGAACCCGAGGAGGGTGGAGGAGAAGCTCGCAGGCTTTTTAAGGGAATCCGATAAGAAGAAGCAGGCTAAGGGATAGAGATGGGAAGGAAGAAAAAACACGAAGAGCATGAGAACCACGAGAGGTGGCTTGTATCCTACGCGGACTTCATCACGCTCCTTTTCGCGTTCTTCACGAGCATGTACGCGATGTCGTCCGTGAACGAGGGGAAGTTCAGGATCTTAAGCGAGTCCCTCGGGATCGCCTTCAACCCGTCGCTTTACACATCGACGAGGGTGCAGGAGGGGCCGAGGTTCGTAAAGGAGCAGAGGTCTAACGTGGCCTATGAGTTCAAGGACATGTACACGAACAACTACCAGAAGATACAGACGGCGCTCAAGGACCTCGAAAAGGACAAAAAGCTCACGTTCATCGTTGACGAGCAGAGGATAACCATAAGAATTTCCGAATCGATGCTCTTTGACGCGGCAAGCGACGAGCTCCTGCCCGGGGCGTTGCCGGTCCTCGACGAGGTCGCGTCCGTTTTAAAGGATCTGCCCAACCAGATAAGGATAGAGGGGCACACCGACAATATCCCCGTAAGCACCCCGAGGTTCCCCTCGAACTGGGACTTATCGAGCGCGAGGGCGATAAAGATCCTTAAATATTTCGCCGGCAGCCACAGGTTCGACCCGAGGAAGCTCTCCGCCCTCGGGTACGGAGAGTACAGGCCGGTCGATTCGAACGACACCCCTTCAGGGAGGGTACGGAACAGGAGGGTCGATATAACCGTCGTAAACGGCGACGCCGGGTACTAACAGGATGCTGAAAAAGCCCGTCCTGGACTTTTCCAAGCACGATTTCCGGGCTGCCTCCGTCCAATCCTTACAAATTGCTCGACTTTTTTAGTCTCGAAATTTTTAGCAATCCGTCCGTGGATTGCGCTATCAGGCTGTTTTTCAACAGCCTGATAGCAATAAACAAGGGTTTAAGTTTTTTTTAAAATACGCCGAAATAGCCTTTAAGGGCCGGATGAGCAAACAATTTCAGGAGGGTGCGCGATGGATCTGAAAAAGGGTCTCGATAAGAAAGAGGTATTCCAGCTCGTGACTTTCAGATTGGGTAACGAGGAGTTCTCACTCGATATACTGAAGGTTCAGGAGATAATAAGGCACATGGAGCTTACGAGGGTGCCGAGGACGCCTGATTTCGTTGACGGGGTCATAAACTTCAGGGGAAGGGTAATTCCCGTATTGGACTTCAGAAAGAGGTTCGGGCTTCCGGCTGAAGACAAGACCAACGAGACACGGATAATAGTAGTCGATGTCGATGACAGGACGGTCGGGCTTAAGGTCGACGCCGTGTCTGAGGTCCTAAGGATCCCCTCTGATACCGTCGAGCCCCCGCCGGCGATAGTGACAGGGGCGGAGTCCGAGTATATAAAGGGCGTCGGCAAACTCGACGGCAGGCTCCTTATACTGCTT
>JAUSLB010000126.1 GCA_030646655.1 Deltaproteobacteria bacterium
CAGTCCGGGACCTCATCTTCATCCGCGGTTTCTCCTATTTCTGAATAGCGGGACTTTTTATATTTTCCGGTTTAAGGAAAATGGGAAGTGCTTGCAGTTTGGTATACCATAACAAAAAGATACTTTAACCTGTACTTTCGAACAGGCTGCCCAAGAAAAATTTGCGAATAGAATTGGAGCGAACTGTTGGCAGGGCTATCGGTTTTTAGAGGAATTTATTTCAGAAGGCAAGAAAGAGGCTTAAAAATGGAGGCGGCGAGCGGATTCGAACCGCTGGATGGCAGTTTTGCAGACTGCTCCCTTGCCACTTGGGTACGCCGCCTTAGAGATACTATAATAAGGCCGGGCAAACTTTGTCAAGATAAAACGGCAATTACGGGGCCTTAGGGCCGGGCCTCCTCTATCTGCGACGGTGTTTTTATCACTATCTCAAACCTCCCTTTCCTCTCTTTTATAACCCCTGAGACTACGGCTGTCTTACCCGCGTAATAAGAGGGGTCTTTCTTAAGGACGCCAAAAGTCTCTTTGAATATGACCGCGCTGAAGCCGCTCTCGAAATCGAGGAAGGCGATCTCTTTGCTCTTAAATACCTTCTTTACCCTCCCCTTTACCCTCGCGTATTCGCCCAAATGCCTGAGAGCCTCTGAATCCGGTATTAAAGGCGCGCCTTTATCTTTCGCCTCCCCCCATATGCCGAGCCCCATTGCCCTTGCCGAATCCTCCGCCTCTTCAAGCTCGCTTGCCTTCTCAGAGCCGCAGGGCGGGATAAGGAGCTTTCTCGCAAGCCCTTCTTTGACCAACAGCCCGTTCACGAATGCCCCGTCCGAATAGACGAACCCGAGGAGCCTTCCGTGCCTGTCCCTCGGCTCTCCGGAGCAGATTATTATTTTGACCCTTTTGCCCGAAAGGAGCGCCTTGTTGCGCGCCTTAGCCTCGCCGTAGAAAGGCTCGTCCTTCTCAGGGGCGTCTATGCCGGCATACCTTACATGCTCGCCGCCGGAGATTACTATCGTATCCCCGTCGATTACCTTTTTGACCGGCGGATATTCCAGTTCCTTTCCAGAGGGCTCGAAACAGTAAACAACGGATGGTATCAGGGAGGATACGAGAAAAAGGAGGGAAAGACTGAAGAGAACTAATGAGGCCTTCTTTGTCGGCAGGCTACCACCTCTCGCGGAGCTCATGTATCTGCTTACGGAGCTTTTTTATCTCTTCCTGAATCTTAGGGCAGTCGTATTTTTCCTTTGAAAGCTCCCGCGCGATCTCCTCGAGCTTGGTGGAAACCGTGCTGTTGAGCTTATTGTACTCCACGCTCATCTCTTCGAAGTTCGCTATAAAATTGTTGGTGTACTTGACGTAGTTCCTCACGTGGAGGTCGTCCTGAGACCTGATGCTGAGCCTTTTACCGAGATTTCCAGCCTGTATGAGCTTCATCTCGTACTCGAGCCTCTTGAACGGGCCGACAAGCCTGTGGGTGAAGAAGATCGCGAGCAGGGCGACTATCGCCACATACCCTAAGATGAGGAATACGCCGAGCAGCGGGGTCTCAAGCCCGTAGTAGTTTATAAGGGCGGTTGATAGCGCCTGAAGGAAGATGCCGCCGAGGAGGGCGAGTACGATTAAGAGGGCTACAGAGAACTGGAGCTCTCTTGCCACGAAGTAGCGTTGCTTCGATGACCTGGCAGGTTTTAAGGAGCCTTCTTTTTGCATCAGGGGTCTTTCCAAACCCTTCTGAAATCCAGATGTTATAATACACCTTACGCGGATTTTGTCAAGGTTTACGGGCGCTCCCTTTAAGGAGTTCCTGTGGTTTTTTTTACAAAGATGAAGAGATCAGACTTTCAACCACGACTTGGCCGTCCATGTATTGCATGAGCAGGCTGTTTTTCAACAGCCTGCTCATAAAACGCCGAGCCCGGATACAAATACCTTGACTACTCGCCCTTATGAACTTAATATATAATAAGACGCCCCGAAATACCCCTGCAAGCCTTTAAAGAAGACCCTTAAAGACGGCACGAACAATCAGAAATCCTTAAAGAGAAAGGGAGTCCTTTTATGAAGGAGAAGATAGTCCGTATCGAACAAGGCAAAGAGGGCATAGCGATACCTGACGAATACCTCAGGTTCCTTGAACTCATCCCGGGGGCTGAGGTTGAAGTGCGTCTCGATAAAAAGAAAAAGTGGATAATACTGCGCCCCATGCACGGCGAGGACTTTATGGAGCACTTCAGGGACACGATGGAAACGATGGCATGAAGATATTCAAACTCCCCCAGCTCGCCGAGCTCTGCCCTGAAAACGAATACAGGCTCGGAAAAGAGGACCTCAGTACCTCGTCCGTCTACCTGCTTTACGGCAGGCTCCGGCCGAAGGAGGCGTCCAGAAAGATAACGACCGCTCAGGGGAGCGAGGAGATAATCTGCGTAGTGAAGGGCAGGATAAACGTAAGGTGCGGCAAGACCGCCTTCTCTGTGGGCGCGGGCGAGGCCTTCCACTCGAAAGAGGCGCAGACATTTCTATTCGATAATGCCGGCGACGAGGAGGCTATATATATCGCGGCCGGCGGGGACTCGTCTTTAAAGACAGCTGAGCCTCATGCAGAAAAGGCAGAGCAGGTAAAAGATATAATAGAGGAAGACCTCCTTATTGAGCCTGCCCCAAAGCCCGAAGGCGATGAGTTTGAGATAACGGATGAGTAATAAAAGGCTTAGATTTAGCCTTGCTCTCCCTTTATAATCCCTCTCACGCCCCTTCTATTATCTTTATCACGCTCTCTTCCTGCCCTATCGCCATTATATGCGCGCCGTGGCAGAACTTCTTTAATTCCCTCAGCTGTCTTGAGGCTATCTCGATGCCTTTGGCAAGCTGGTCCTTTGAACCTTCGATCTCTTCGATGAGGTTCTGCGGCACATTGACGCCCGGAACGTTCGCGTTAAGGTAATTCGCCATCTTCGCTGACTTTAAAAGAAGGATGCCGCCGAGTATCTTCGCCCCTGAGCTTTCCGCGCCATCGAAAAACCTCTTGAACTTCTCCATATCGAATATCGCCTGAGTCTGGAAGAACTTCGCCCCCGCGCTGACCTTTTTCCCGAACTTTATCTCCTCAGGCTCCCACGGGTTAGCCTCAGGGGCGACAACCGCGCCGATAAGAAAGTCCGTCGCGCCCCTAAGCTCGGTATCTTTCATGTTCTTGCCGTGATTGAGGGTGTCTATCACCGCTACGAGCTGGACGGAGTCTATGTCGAATACGGCCTTAGCCTCCCGGTGGTCTCCTGAGATGACATGGTCGCCCGTAAGGGCGAGGATGTTCCTTACTCCAAGGACCCATGCGCCCATTATGTCTGACTGGAGAGCGATCCTGTTCCTGTCCCTGCATGTCATCTGGAATACAGGGTCGATTCCTTCTTTTAAAAGAAGGACAGAGCAGGCAAGGGAGGAAAGGCGCATCACCGCACGCTGGTTGTCAGTGACGTTCGCGGCGGCTATCTTGCCCTTTAGGAGGCGCGCCTTCTTGACGAAGTCCGATGTATCGGTGCCCCTCGGAGGGCATATCTCGGCGGTTATTACAAACCTGCCGGATTTTAGCTCGTTTTTAAGCGTCAGGTTCATTGAACATTTATCGGTTATAGGTTTATTACAGCTATGCTAAAAACCCTTTTAGTATCGACTCGAAAACACCCCTGCCGTCGGTTGAGCCTAACTCGTCTTCGCTCGCCCTCTCCGGGTGCGGCATCATGCCCATGACGTTGCCCCCCTCGTTTATGATCCCGGCTATATTGGCGCGCGCGCCGTTCGGGTTCGCCTCATCTATTACCCTGCCATCAGGCGTAGAGTACCTGAATACAACCCTGTTATTGTCTTCGAGCCTTTTTACCGTATCGTCGTCGGCAAAGTAGTTGCCGTCGGCGTGGGCTATCGGGATGCTTACGACCTGCCCTTTTATGTATGAGGAGCTAAAGACGGTGGAGCTGTTCTCTACCTTTAAATCCACTTGCCTGCATATGAACTTAAGCTTTCTATTCCTCATAAGCACACCGGGCAGGAGGCCGGCCTCGGTCAGTATCTGGAAGCCGTTGCAGATGCCGAGGACGAGCCCGCCCTTTTTGGCAAAGGCCGTCACCTCGTTCATTACAGGGGAGAAGCGGGCGATAGCGCCTGTCCTCAGGTAATCCCCGTATGAGAACCCGCCGGGCAGTATCACGCAGTCGAAACCTTTGAGGTCCGTGTCCTTATGCCAGATGTATTCGGCCTCCTGCTTAAAGACGTGCTTTACCGCATGGTAGCAGTCGTGGTCGCAGTTAGAGCCGGGAAAGACGATTATTCCGAACTTCAATTAAAAGACCTCTAAATTTTTATCAGAGGGCGATTCTATTCCCGCCCTCCCCTATGTCCCCTCCCGTCAAGGGAGGGGGATCTTTATAATATAGCAAGGCCTTAGCCTTACCTTTAGCCTATTTGTAATCCCCCACTGAGGGTTCAATTCCCCGAAGCTTGCTTCGAGACTTTTTCAGCAGAGAGGTCTTCGATACCTCGCAGCTTGCTGCGGGGAGGTTCATTTGCAATCGCTCAAGTCTTTTTGAATATTTATAAATTTATTCCAGCCGCTAAGATTTTAAAAAAGCTCATCTAATCTATCAGTCCTGAATCCTTTTTACTCTATCTCGATCCTGTAGTTCTCTATTACAGTATTGGCGAGCAATCGCTCGCACATCTCCCTGAGCCTCTTCTCCTCCTCATCCTTAGAGGCCGCGCTGAGCTCAAGCTCCATGAATTTGCCTATCCTAACGTCTTTTACCTCTTCAAAGGACATGGAATTGAG
>JAUSLB010000127.1 GCA_030646655.1 Deltaproteobacteria bacterium
CAGCAGCCTGAACAATCTTCGAGTTTTTTCGCAAACTGTTAGAACGATTATAGCGGTCCGGATTGTTTTTTTTAAATAATTCCCAAGGGCATAGGGCGCAGCCGGGCATCAGATGGAGGGGGGATAGAGGGCGGGCGAGCGGGGCAGAGACAGCCGGATCCTAACAGGACTTTTTGAGCAACCTGAACAAATTTTGAGTTTTTCAGCAACCTGCTAAATCAAACAGGCAGGTGTTAAAGGTGAGGGGGTTAAAAATCAATTTCCGAGTATCTCTTCAGACGGTATCTCCCCCTCCCTGATTACCTTTATTTGCTCCCCTGTCGCGTCCACGATAGTCGAGCCTTTCTTCCCGGAAAGCTCGCCGCCGTCTATGAGCATGTCGATTGAGCCGTTGAAATAATCGAGCACCTCCTTTGGCGATATCGGCGGCCTTTTGCCCGAGGGGTTCGCGCTTGTGGCTGTTATCGGGGAGTCAAGCACCCCGGTAAGCCTCCGGCATACATCGCTGCTCGATACCCTTGCGGCTATCTTTCCGGTATCGGCTGTGAGGAGGGGAGGGATATTGGGTTTGGCTTTGAAGATTATGGTGAGCGGGCCGGGCCAGAATTTTTTCATAAGCCCTTCAGCCAAGGCAGGGGCCTCTTCAGCTACCCTCTTTAGCATCTCTTTATCTTTCACAATAACAGAGACAGGGCTCTCGAACGGGCGGCCCTTGAGGAGAAAGAGCTTTTTTATTGCCTCCTCGTTGAAAGGGTCAACGCAGAGCCCGTAGAAGGTCTCTGTGGGGAAGGCTATTATGCCGCCGCCTCTGAATATTATTTTCGCCTCTTTAAGATCCATTGAGGCATCCAGTATAAGCGGTCTTTTTTTCAAATTGCCCTTCTCAGCAGGATGCTGAAAAAGTCCGTCCTGGATTTTTTCAGCCACGGCTTGGCCGGAGTGAATGGCAGAACTCCGTTCTTTCTGGCAAGGAATTTTTTATTTATATAGCTCGCCTTATCACTTCGTGAGCCGGCGAGCATCCAGACGTCCAATCCTTACAAATTGCTCGACTTTTCGGTCTCGCTATTAGGCAATCCATCCATGGATTACCTAATAGGTTGCGGCTTGAAGCAACCTGTTAGGTCTTTAGCTTCTTTGCCTTCTCTTCCACCTGCTTTGCGAGCTTTGCCCTGAAGCTTTTAAGCTTCTTCCTTAGCCTCGCGTCAGATACCGACAGTATCTCAGCCGCGAATATGCCAGCGTTCTTAGCCCCTGCCTTGCCTATGGCCATCGAGGCTACAGGAACTCCTCCGGGCATCTGGACAGTTGAAAGGAGCGCGTCGAGACCGTTTAAAGAGCTTGAGTCTATCGGCACCCCTATTACGGGCAGCGTCGTCTCGGCCGCTATAAAGCCGGCCAGGTGGGCGGCGCTCCCTGCCCAGGCTATTATTATTATAATCCCCCTCTTCTCCGCTTTCCTCGCGTATTCGGACGTCCTTTTGGGCGTCCTGTGGGCAGAGGAGATGGTGATCTCGTAGGGGATGTTGAAGCCCTTCAAGACCTTCGCCGCCTCTTCCATTATTGGCAGGTCGGAATCGCTCCCCATGAGTATGCCGACAACAGGTTTTAAAGCCATAGAGCCTCCTTAAAGACCGTGACCGTTGACCGTGTCCGTGTCCGTAAATGTTTTTTCTGAATATTTATAATAACACTGAACCGGATCGCCTTTAATCCCTCTACTAGAGGGTTCAATTCCCCGAAGCTAGCTTCGAGACTTTTTCAGCATACTGGACTTCGATACCTCGCAGCTTGCTGCGGGGAGGTTCATTCCTTTTTCTTTTCACGGATACGGTTCACGGTCGCGGAAAATGGCGCTATATTTTCGCCGATCCCCTTCCAAGCGCCTTCTTTCCTATATCTTTTCTGAAGTACGCGCCTTCCCACGAGATCATGCTGACGGCGTTGTAGGCCTCTTTAATCGCCCCGCTTATATCCTTGCCCAAGGCGGTTACGCCAAGCACCCTTCCGCCTGATGTGACGATTTTCCCGTCCTTAATCGCCGTCCCGGCGTGGAAGACCATCACATCTTTTAATCTCAAAGCCTCTTCGAGCCCCTTTATCTCCGAGCCTTTTAAATATTCGCCAGGGTAGCCCTTCGCTGACATTACGACGCAAACGGATGCCTGACCCTTCCATTTAAAGGCCCGGCCATTGAGCCTTCCTTCAACAGTTGACATGAGGACCTCAAAAAGGTCGTCATCGAGCCGCATAAGTATCGGCTGGGTCTCCGGGTCGCCGAACCGGCAGTTGAACTCCAGCACCTTAGGCTTGCCCTCATATATCATAAGCCCGGCGTAAAGCACCCCGCTGTAAGGCCTGCCCTCCGCCTCCATCGCCTTTACCGTCGGGACCATGATGGTGTCCATTATCTCCTGCGTAAGCCCGGGCGTGACAACAGGGGCCGGCGAATACGCGCCCATGCCGCCTGTATTCGGCCCCTTGTCCCCGTCGTATATCGCCTTGTGGTCCTGCGCAGGAGCGAGCGGTATGACGGTTTTGCCGTCTGTTACGGCGAGGAACGACGCCTCCTCGCCTTTGAGGAACTCCTCTATTACGACCCTTTTGCCGGCGGCGCCGAAGGCCTTCTCCTTCATTATAAGCACGATCGCCCTCGAGGCCTCTTCCTTTGTCGTGCAGATGATGACGCCTTTTCCGGCGGCAAGCCCGTCAGCCTTCACCACGAACGGCGGGTTATGTGTCTCAATATAGGCGAGCGCGAAATCGGGGTTGTCGAACTTTTTATAGAAGGCTGTAGGGATATTATGGCGTAACATTACTTCTTTACTGAAGACCTTGGACGCCTCGAGCTCGGAGGCGGCCTTTGAGGGGCCGAAGACCTTGAGCCCCGCGTCCCTGAACTTATCCGTTATCCCGAGCGTTAGCGGCAGCTCAGGGCCGACTACCGTTAAGTCTATCTTTTCTCTTTGAGCGAAGCTTCTAAGCCCCTCAATGTCCTCGGCTGGTATGGAGATATTCTCGGCGTGGAGGGCTGTGCCCGGGTTTCCGGGAGCTGCGTAGATTTTTTTTACGAGCGGGCTTTGCGAG
The DNA here is from genome assembly GCA_030646655.1 of Deltaproteobacteria bacterium. Lineage (GTDB taxonomy): Bacteria > Desulfobacterota > GWC2-55-46 > GWC2-55-46 > GWC2-55-46 > JACRCL01. The sequence continues at coordinate 3,088 of JAUSLB010000127.1, forward strand.
AGCTTCCAGACAATGGCGTGCTCCCTGCCGCCGCTTCCTATTACAAGGACTTTCATATACTGAATCCTTAATTTTTTATATAAAACTTACGCGTCCACGGCAAAACCGCGCAATTTATTTTAATGCCTGAAGTGCCTTATGCCCGTAAATACCATAGCTATCCCGCGCTCGTTGGCGGCCGCGATCACCTCTTCGTCCCTGATCGAGCCGCCGGGCTGAATGATGGCCGTAACGCCTTGCTCAGCGGCGAGGTCGACATTATCCCTGAAAGGGAAAAAGGCGTCGGATGCGAGCACAGACCCTTTTACAATAAGCCCGGCGTCATTGGCCTTCATTACGGCTATCCTTGTTGAGTCTATCCTCGACATCTGGCCGGCGCCTATGCCGATCGTGCGGCCGGCCTTAGCGAGTATTATGGCGTTACTCTTGGCATGCTTGCATACGTTCCACGCAAAGAGGAGGTCTTCTAATTCTTTGTCATCAGGCCCGCGTTTTGTTACCGTCTTTAAATCAGACGCGCTCTCGATATCGAGGGTCTGTAAAAGGACCCCGCCTGAGACCCTCTTTATGTCGAAGTCCTCAGGGCCGAAAGACAGCGCTTCCGGTTTGATCTCGCCCGCCTCAATAACGCGCAGGTTCTTCTTCGCGCTGAAGGCCTTTAGAGCCGCCTCTTCAAACCCCGGGGCTATGACGGCCTCAAGGAAAATCTTATTCAGCTCCTCCGCCGCTTCCTTTGGCACCTCTCTATTGAACCCTACTATGCCGCCGAAGGCGGAGGTCTTGTCGCACTCATAGGCGAGCCTGTAGGCCGCGAGTATCCCGTTCTTGGAGGCAGCCGCGCCGCAGGGGTTATTGTGCTTTATTATCACTGCCGCAGGCTCGTGGAACTCGGCGGCTATGCTTAGGGCGGCGTTCAGGTCGAGTATGTTATTGTATGAAAGCTCCTTGCCCTGAAGCTTCTTTGCGTCCGCAAGGCATGCCCCGGCTTTTGTCCGCCTCCTGTAAAACGCCGCTGCCTGATGAGGGTTCTCGCCGTACCTTAAGTCCTGCACCTTCTCGAACTGGACGGTATAGGTCTCCGGGAACCTCGAAGCCACCTCTACCTCCGGGAGATCCGGCACAGAGCCGAGGTAGTTCGAAATAGCCGCGTCGTATCTTGCCGTAAGCTGGAAGACCTTCTTGGCGAGGGAAAAGCGCGTGGCCTTCGAGAGCATACCCTTTTTATCGCGCATCTCTTTTATGATGGACCCGTAGTCAGCCGGGTCGACCACGACAGCGACGTCGTTATGGTTCTTGGCTGAGGCCCTTATCATCGTGGGGCCTCCGATATCTATATTCTCTATCGCCTCCTCGAGAGCGCACCCGCGCGCTATCGCGTCCTCAAAGGCGTATAGGTTCACTACTACCATGTCTATGGGGAGTATCCCGTTCGTCTCCATCTCTTTCTGATGGGAGGGGTTGTCCCTTATGCCGAGTATGCCTCCGTGTATCTTAGGGTGCAAAGTCTTCAGCCTCCCGTCGAGCATCTCCGGAAAACCCGTATAGGACGATATCGGGATGACATTGACGCCGGCCTTTTTTAGAAGCTCGGCTGTCCCGCCCGTCGAGATTATCTCGACCCCGAAGCCTACAAGCTCCTTTACGAACTCGGCAACGCCTGCCTTATCCGTTACGCTTACTATAGCCCTTCTGATCCTTCTCATCTAAAACCGCCTCTCATAAGAAAAATATAAGAATACAATTTAGAATCCCATGTTCCTCAGGAACTCCTTCTCGAAATGCGCCGAGCCTGAGAGGGAGACATACTTGGCTTCCTTTGCTATCTCCTCTGCCTCGGCTTTTTTATCGTCCTGTAAGGCAAGCACAGCGCCGTTTAAGGCCGCGTCGCCGACGAACTCGACTTTGCCGAGCCAATCTTTTTCGAGTATGCCGACGGTTGAAAGCCCGCCTTCCTTCAGATTGCTCCCGAACGCGCCCGCGATATAGACCTTTTTAATTTCAGCAGGCCCTATCTTCGCCTTTTTTAATAGTATCGACACCCCGGCCCTTATCGCGGACTTCGCGGCCTGTAGCGCCCTTATGTCATTTTGAGTAACGGCTATCTCTTTGCCCGCGCCCCTGTAAAGGATAAATGAGTTCCCGTCCTTCCCCCCCTTAATCCTGCCCGACAGGTTGTCGGCGGCCTCGTCCCT
>JAUSLB010000128.1 GCA_030646655.1 Deltaproteobacteria bacterium
TCGGCGGCGTTACAGAGGAGGCCCAGTATTACCTTATAGCGCAGGACGAGGTAAAGACCTTCCTAAGGTGGCTATTACACTATCCGCTTCCAACAGAGGGGCCCTTCAGCACGCCCTGAAGTTTTCTTAAAAACCTCGATATAGATAATGACCTTTTTGTCTCCTTAGAAAATCATCTAACAGGACGTTGAAAAAGTCCGTCCTGAACTTTTTCAACCACGAGTTGGCCGGAGTGAATGACAGAACTCCGTTCTGCTGGCAAGGAATCTTTCATTTATATTGCTCGCCTTGTCACTTCGTGAGCCGGCGAGCATCCAGAGGCAATCCATCCCCACACTATGGGGATTGCCTTAGCAGGCTGTTTTTCAACAGCCTGCTAATCCTAAGGCCCCATAAGTATTGACATAACCTGCTATTTTCCCGATAATAATCCCATCCGCCTCGCGTCCGGGCGAGGTGTTTTTATAATGCGTGAAATAAGGCAAAAACCTTTTACCTCATATCTGCCCTACCTTCTCCTGTTCGCAGGCGCTTCTGTCCTGTACTGGAAGACCGTCAGTTTCGATTTCATCCCCTCTTGGGACGATAAGGAGTATATCCTCGACAACACCTACATACAGGCGTTAAGCATTGAGAACCTTAAATCGATATTCTCTTCCTCCTATTTCGCCAATTACGCCCCACTCCACATACTGAGCTATTCAGTAGACTTCGCTCTCTGGGAATTAAACCCGAAGGGCTATCACCTTACGAATGTCATCTTACACGGCCTTAACGCATGCCTCGCCTACGCGGCAATAAAAAAATTGACCGGTGATGGGAAGACCGCCGTCTTCTCAGCCGTCTTATTTGCCGTACACCCTTTGAATGTAGAGAATGTGGCGTGGGTCTCTGAGAGAAAGACCCTCCTTACGGCATTTTTCTCCTTCCTCTCCATAATATCTTACTTAAGCTTCAGGGATAGGGGAGCATGGGGGCTCTATATGCTTTCAGCGGTATTCTTTATCCTCGCGCTCCTTTCAAAACCCCTGACGGTCGTCCTCCCTTTAGTATTCCTTTCTTTCGAGGTCTTTTTAAAAAAGGACAAAAGGGGCTGGGCATATTCCGTCCCCCTTTTTTTCATCTCGGTTCTCGCGGCAGTGATAGCCTTCAGGGCGCATCTGGGCCACAGCTCCATAAAAGAAGAGACCCTCGCATCCGAGGTCCTCTTCGGGACGGTATATCCCACTATGCTCCCCGTATTCTGGAAGTACCTGAAGCTTATCTTATGGCCTTTTAACCTGAGCGGGTTTTACGACGCCCCCATCTACCATTCCTTCCTTAACCCAGCGGTTGCCGCGTCATTGGCCGGGATTATCCTTTTATTTTTTTTGATTATCCGGAAAGGGGGCGGACAGGCAAGGTTCTGGCTCTTCTGGTTCTGGATCTGGGTATCGCCGGTATCGAACATAATACCCCTTCCTGTTTACTACGCTGACCGATACATGTATATGCCGGCCATATCGCTCTTTGTGCTCGCGGCCTCTGTTATTAAAGCGATTGCTAAAAAACCTCCCTGCCTTACGGCAAAGACGCTTTCCTACTCTGTATTTATAATAATTACGGTCTTTTACGCCGCCATCGCATTCGGCAGGATGGACGCATGGCGTAGCGAGCTCGCTTTCTGGAAAGACACGGCTGAAAAGTCCCCGAATCAGGACAAGGCCCACCTAAACCTCGGATACTCCTATGAAATGGCGGGGATGCTCGATGAGGCGGAATCCGAATACCTCAAGGCCGTAAATATCTATCCGAGCCCTGAGGCCGTATCCAACCTCGAGATGGTCAGGGTTAAAAAATCCTATAAAAAAAATTCAATTACCCCGCCATAAATAGCGGGGATTGTCGGCAAGGTAATTGTCTTTTATATAGCTCGTTTGATGAGCCCTTAAAAGGGCGGGATTCCGCCGAGCACCCGATTAAAAAATTCTAATAATCCCTTTCCCTGTGACTTCCGGCACTTGATTTGGGAGGAAATCTCCATTATACTCATCCCCATTTTGCGGCATGGTGCCGCGAAAAGGACTAATCAATAATTAGTAAGGGAGGGAACGGGAATGAAAGGTATCGTAAGTAAGGCGGCAATAGCCGCGGCGTTTTTAGTCTTTATGACAGGCGCGCCCTTATATGCGCGCACAAGCGGGACTAACCACGAGGCCGTGCTAAAGGCCAACTCAGTGAAGGAAAGCTACAGGGCGAAGCTGAGGAAGGACTCCCTGCAGAATAACGGGGCAGCAAAGGCCGAAAGCTCTCCTTCGGCGTGGATGACCAGGGTGAGCGCTAACGAGGTGAACATGGTCACGAACACCCTCGAGAGAAAGCCCCAGGGCGAGATAGTGATGAACGGAAAAAAATACTTCGCGGAAGGTACGGGCTATGCCTTCACCATCTCGCAGAACCCGTCGATATGCTTCGCAAACGACCCGCTCACGAATAAGAAGGTGAATAAGGCTGAGGCCGTAATCTATGCCGACGCCTCAGGCAGGGTCTTTTACTTCGAATCAGAGAACACTTTTAAGGACTTTATAAACCTCGCGTCTGAAAAGTAATCCCGCGAGCTTGAAGGCCGGAAAGCCCTATTGGGCTTTCCGGCCTTTTATTTTGCGCAAGCGTCTTTAATAGGATGCTGAAAAAGTCCGTCCTGGACTTTTTCAGCCACGGCTTGGCCGAAGTGAATGGCAGTTCGTCCAGTCTGGGTTCTTTCTGGCAAGGAAATTTTTCATTTATATAGCTCGCCTTGTCACTTCGTGAGCCGGCGAGCTTCCAGACGTCCAACCCTCACAAATTGCTCTACTTTTTTGTCTCGCAATTAGGCAATCCTACCATGTATTGCCTAACAGGTTGCGGCTTGAAGCAGCCTGTTAATATGTTTAATCCTTTGTAAGACCGGCGGGTGCGAGTAATGGAAGGCGGCATAGAGCGGGTGCGGATACAGGTTCGAGAGGTTGTCCTTTGAAAGCTTTATTAATGCCTCTGTCATGGAGTCAGGGTCATCCGTCAAGGAGCATGAATACGCGTCAGCCTCGTATTCGCGCCTCCTCGATATGTAGTTCAAAAGAGGCTCCAGGGGCGCTGCCGCGATCCCGGCCATAAACGCCAATGCAGCGGCCTTTGTAAAGAAGGTCCCTCCCCTTATGTTAAAAAGCTCATTTAAGGACTCCCCCTGCATAAGGATATAGGCCATGAATAAGACTGCGAGCGCCCCGGCCTCCAAGAGAGCGAGGTTTTTTAAGATATGTCTCCTCTTCCAGTGGCCTATCTCGTGCGCAAGCACCGAGAGTATCTCCCCCGTATCGAGGGCCTCTAAGAGGTTATCATAAAGGACAATCCTCTTGACCCTGCCTATCCCAGTAAAATACGCGTTCGTGTGCCTCGTCCTCTTTGAGGCGTCGATCTTTAACACCCTCTTTACCTTTATGCCAGCCCTGTCGGCAACCTCCTTGACCCTTGCTTCGAGCCCGGAGTCGATAGGCTCGAATTTATTGAACAGAGGCTCGATCACGTAAGGCGAGATATAGATCATAAAAACGGTGAATACGAGGAAGAAGGCCCAGATCCAGAACCACCAAAGGGCAGGGCTCATCTCGATTATCCTTAAGGCCGCGTATATTACCGCTACCGAGATTACTGTCGAGACAGCGGTTGATTTAACGAAATCCGTCGCCCACAGCCCCGGGGTCATCGTGTTAAACCCGTATTTTTTCTCTATCCTGAAGGCCCTGAACAGGCTCAACGGGGCCGTTAATACGGCGTCGGCGTAGAAGAGGAGGATAAAAAATACAATACCAGACCCGGTGAAGGAAAGCCCGAGGGAGGCTACCCAGCCATTATAGTAATCGAGGGCCCATAATATAAAGATAAGCGTAAAGACCCTCTCGAGGCTGTATGCTACAGCCCCGAACCTCGTATTCTCAGCGAGGTAGGCGGCAGACCTCTCAAGAAACCCTGAATCGATCCTGCCCTCAAACTCCGGCGGGACCTTCCCTTTATTCGTTTTAAGGCGTGAAATGTTAAGGTAATCGAGAAGGAGCCCGAAGCCCGTAAGGAGGATATAGAGCGCTATTATAAATGCCAAAGGTCCCA
>JAUSLB010000129.1 GCA_030646655.1 Deltaproteobacteria bacterium
ATTAAGGAAAGTTCCTTCGGTTTAAATTTTTTTGAAAATGCTTGAGCGTCCATTACCCGCAGGGGCTAAGTTAAAGGGCGGATAGAAATAAACGCGTTACTCACATTTAAAAGATGGAGCTTGGAATCTTTCAAGTAAATATATATGCTTGAGTCACTTTCAGACAAATTCAGGAAGATCCTTAAGGACGTAAGGGGACAGGGCTCCCTGTCAGAGGCCAATATCGGTGAGGCGCTTAAGGAGGTAAGGCTCGCTCTGCTTGAGGCCGACGTCAACTTTGCGGTCGTAAAGGACTTTATCGCCTCGGTCAGAGAAAAGGCGATGGGCAAGGACGTCCTTGAGAGCCTTTCTCCGGGACAGCAGTTCACCAAGATAGTCCACGAGGAGCTTACCAACCTTCTGGGGGGGGAGGATTCCGGGCTTGAGCTGAAGGGAAGGCCCTCCGTAATAATGCTCGTGGGGCTTCAGGGCTCAGGCAAAACCACCACCACGGCAAAGCTCGCCCTGCATTTAAAGAGCAAGGGCAGGAACCCATATATAGTCCCGGCCGACCTCTTCAGGCTCGCGGCGGTATTGCAGCTTAAAAAGCTCTCATCCGAGATAAAGGTCGACTGCTTTGACAGCGAAAGCTACAAAAGCCCTCTTGATATATGCAAAGAGGCGCTTAGGATAGCGTCGATAAAAGGTTATGACATACTCCTTGTAGACACCACCGGCAGGCTCCATGTAGATAATGTCCTGATGGACGAGCTTAAGGCCTTAAAAGATATGCTTAAGCCCGCCGAAGTGCTTTTCGTGGCGGACTCCATGACAGGGCAGGACGCCGTCAATACGGCCAAGGGCTTTAACGAGTCCGTCGGGATAACCGGGGTCGTACTCACGAAGTTCGACGGGGATGCCAGAGGCGGGGCGGCCCTTTCCATGCGCATGACTACGGGGAAACCCATTAAGTTCATCGGCACCGGAGAGAAGGTCGATTGCCTCGAGGTCTTCCACCCATCGCGGCTCGCGGGCAGGATACTCGATATGGGAGACGTCCTGACCCTTATCGAGAAGGCGCAGACCGCGTTCGACGAGAAGGAGGCTAAGGAACTCCAGCAGAAGATCAGGAAAGACACCTTTACGCTCGATGACTTCAAGGCCCAGCTCCAGCAGATAAAAAAGTTAGGCTCTATAGAGTCGATACTCTCTATGGTGCCCGGCTTTAACGCTATGAAGCAGGCGAAAGACGTTAAGATCGATGAAAAGGAGATATCCCGCGTCGAGGCGATAATAAACTCCATGACGAGGAGGGAGAGGCAGGAACCCTCGGTCCTTAACGCGAGCCGCAGGAAACGGATATCAAAGGGGAGCGGGACAAAGGTGCAGGATGTCAATAAGCTCATTAACCAGTATCAGGACATGCGCAAGATGATGAAGAAGCTTAAGAACGCGGGGCCCAGAGGCATGAAAGGGCTCTTCCAGAAGTGGATGTAGCGCGGTTTTTTTTGGAAAATACCTACTAAAGGGAGGCTAAAGAAAGTAGATGGCGGTAAAGATAAGGCTTACAAGGCAGGGAGGAAAGAAAAAACCGTTCTACCGTATCGTGGTGGCTGATTCAGAGGCCCCGAGGGACGGGAGCTTCATCGAGGTCGTGGGGAACTATGACCCGATGACAGAGCCTCCGAAGGTGACCCTCAAGGACGAGCGGATCTCGTTCTGGCTCAACAAGGGCGCGACCCCGACCGACACGGTAAAACAGATACTCAAAAATCAGAAGCGCGAAAAGGCAGCCTGACCCCTTATACCAGAGATAACGGAGGTGGCTAATGAGGGACCTGATCGAGTACATTGCGAAGGCGCTTGTTGACCATCCGGATAAGGTGAAGGTGACTGAGATCGTAGGCGAGAAGACTTCTGTTATTGAGCTGGCCGTCGCAAAAGAGGATCTTGGCAAGGTCATAGGGAAGCAGGGGAGAACCGCGAGGGCGCTAAGGACTATCCTCACGGCCGCCTCTACTAAGCTTAGGAAGCGTTCTGTCCTTGAGATCATCGAATAGAGAGACTGTCCCTGTCGGCAAGATCATCGGGGTCCACGGGATAAAGGGCGAGGTAAAAGTCCTTGTCTACGGCGGGCTCGAGGGTTTTGAGTGGAAGACGATATTGCTTAAAGGCAGGGGGGGCGAGACCGCCTGCAAGGTAAAGAGGGTGCGCGCCCACAAAGGCTCTCTCATACTCGAGCTCGAAGGGTTTTCCACAAGGGACGCCTCCGGGCCCCTTGTGGGCCTCGAGGTATCGGTTGACAAAGACACCCTCCCGGAGCCGCCCGAAGGCGAGTATTATTACTTCGACCTTATGGGCATGGAGGTAGTAACCGAGGACGGCAGGGATTTGGGCCGGATCGCCAATGTTTTCTCGACCGGCAGTAACGACGTCATTGAGGTGGACGGGCCTTTCGGGGAGGTGCTCATACCGGCCTTGAAGGAGACTATTCTAAAGGTCGATACGGAGAATAGAAGGGTAACTGTCCGCATGATGGAAGGGCTTATTCCCGGCGAAGGGGAGAGATGAGGTTCGATATACTCACCCTCTTCCCCGATTTTTTCCTCTCCCCTTTAGAGCAGAGCATTATCGGAAGGGCGATCGCAAAGGGCGCTATCGAGGTCCATGCCCATAATATAAGGGATTACACGCTCGATAAGCACAAGACTACGGACGACTCCCCCTACGGCGGCGGGCACGGGATGGTGATGAAGGTCGAGCCTGTGGCGCGCGCGCTTGAGTCGGTAAAGGGGGGCGGGGAGGCAAGGGTAATATTAACGACCCCGCAGGGCGCTCCGTTTAAGCATTGCCTGGCGGAGGAGCTTTCTAAGGAAAAAAGGCTCATAATCGTCTGCGGCAGGTACGAAGGGGTTGACGAGAGGATAA
>JAUSLB010000132.1 GCA_030646655.1 Deltaproteobacteria bacterium
AAGGTGACCTACCCGCAAGACACGCGCTTCTCTAAAAACATACTAATCATTGCGCCGGGGCTTACCGTTAAAAACAGACTTGCCGTGCTTATACCGCATGGGTACGGCAACTACTATGAGGAGTTCAATATAGTCCCGTCAGGCTTACTGGAAAAACTGCGCCAAGGGAAAATTCTCATCCACAACTGGCATACCTTGAGCTGGGAAACGGAAGAACAGATAAAAAAGAAGAAAGGCGTAGACAAAAGAGGGGCGAAAAGCAACGAGGCTTATGTGCGTGAAGTGCTTGGCGAGATGGCTAACGCGCACAATATCATAGTTATAAACGACGAGGCGCATCACGCATGGCGTGTCCCCGCTGAATCAAAGGTAAAGGGGATAAAGAAAGAAGACATAGAAGAATCTACGATCTGGGTAGGCGGACTTGACAGTATACATAAGGCCAGAGGCATCCTCACCTCTTACGATTTCTCCGCAACCCCTTTCGCACCTTCAGGCAAGAAGAGCACGGAAGAGGCGCTCTTCGGCTGGATAGTAAGCGACTTCGGCTTGAACGATGCCATCGAATCCGGGCTTGTAAAGACTCCACGTGTTGTCATCCGTGATGATGGAAAATTAACCAAGGACTATAAATCCCGCCTGTATCATATCTACAATGACCCAGAGGTTAAGGATGATTTAAACAGGAAGGCGGAGGAGCATGAGCCATTGCCTGATTTGGTAATAAATGGATATTACCTTTTAGGCAAGGACTGGCTTGAAACGGCCTTAAGATGGAAGAAGGCAGTCCCCCCCTCCCCCACGCCTCCTGTAATGATTACAGTTGCCAACAGGACGGAGACGGCCGGGCGCGTAAAATACACATTTGACCACAAGAAAATCAGAATCGACGAGCTCTGCGTCCCTGAGAAAATACTTCATATAGACTCAAAAGTCCTTGAGATGGCAGAGGCGCAGGAAGAAGCAGCGATTATTGAAAGTACAGAGGCCGCTGAAGAGGAGCCCAATGAAGAAGAGCCGACCAAGAAGCTATCCAAAAAGAAGCAGGCCGAGCTTCTAAGACAAATCGTTGATACCGTAGGACAGACAGGCAAGGCAGGGGAGCATATTCAGAAGGTAATATCAGTAGGAATGCTTTCTGAAGGATGGGACGCCAAGACAGTAACGCACATTATGGGACTGCGCGCCTTCTCCAGCCAGTTATTATGCGAGCAGGTGGTAGGCAGAGGGCTTAGAAGGACGTCTTATGAGGTAAATCCGGCGACCGGACTCTTTGATGCAGAGTATGTAAATATCTTTGGCGTTCCTTTTACATTCCTGCCGCATGAGGGCGGAGAAGGCCCGCCCCCGCCGCCTCCACAACCAAAAATAAAAATTGAGCCCGTTGCTGAGAAAGAACAGTATGAAATACGATGGGCCAATATCGTGCGGATTGACCATGTATTCAAGCCGACTCTGCAACTTGACATGAATGAGGTTAAATTACTGGAATTGGATGCCTACAATAATGCTATCTTGGCTGAACTGGCGCCGATAGTAGAGGGAAAGCCAGATGTAACGAAGATCTCTACCATTAATTTAGATGAGTTGGGGCAGAAATACAGGATGCAGAAGATCGTCTTTGAAACGGCACGGGATATATACGATCAGATGAAGCCCACATGGAAGGGGAATAAGGAATATCTCCTTGCGCAGTTAATCCGTCAGGTAGAGAAGTTCATCACATCCGACAAGATTCGTATATCCCCGCCGCTTTTCACTCAGGACGAAGCAAAGCGCAGGATACTGATAACCCTTAACATACAGAAACTTGTCCAGCATATATGGGAAGCAATACGATTTGAAAATACCGAATCCATCGTGCCTGTATTCGATACCGACAACCCGATACGATCAACGGCTAACATGCAGACATGGTATACGGGGAGGCCCTGCGAGCGCACCAAGAGGTCACATATCAACCATTGCGTCTTCGACAGCACGTGGGAGGCATCCGAGGCATTTGAGTTAGACCGAAATCGAAGTGTTGAGGCATGGGTTAAAAACGACCATCTTGGGTTTGAGATATTGTATATCTTCAAAGGAGTGGTAAGAAAATATCGACCGGACTTTATAATCAAGCTCAAGTCAGGCGAATTCCTTGTCCTTGAGACCAAGGGTCAAGACACACAGCAGGATAAGACGAAGCGGGAGTTTCTGGACGAATGGATAAAGGCTGTAAATCAGCACGGGGGTTTCGGCAAATGGCGGGGGGCGGTGTCCAAGAACCCGGCTGATGTTACGGGGATAATTGCACAGGCGATTATCCTCCCCTGCCCTTGACTTCCGCAGAAAAACTTATTATCATCCGTTGATGAAGATTAAGAAGGCTGTATTCCCAGCGGCCGGTTTCGGCACCCGGTTCCTGCCCGCCACAAAGGCGATACCCAAAGAGATGCTCCCCTTGGTGGACAAGCCCCTTATCCAGTATGTCGTAGAGGAGGCTAAGGCGTCCGGGCTCGAGGAGATGATAATCGTCACCGGCATGGGCAAGACCGCGATAGAGGACCACTTCGACACATCCTTTGAGCTTGAGATCCTCCTAAAGGAGCGCGGCAAGCACGAGCTCCTTAAGATGATAAAGAACGTCTCCGGCCTCGTGCACTTCGCCTATACCCGGCAGAAAAAGCCCTTAGGCCTCGGCCACGCCATTTCTATAACAAAAAACCTCATAAATAACGAGCCCTTCGCCGTATTCCTCGGAGATGATATAATAGATGCGAAGGTGCCTGCCATGAGGCAGATGCTCGATATATACAAGGACTACGGCACGAGCATGCTGGCTGTCCAGAAAGTCCCCCGGAATCAGACGCACCTTTACGGTATAATAAAGGCAAAGAAGGTCGCACCGAGGACATACAGGGTATTGGACCTGGTCGAAAAGCCCAAGTCCTCTCCCCCCTCGAACCTCGCCATAATAGGGAGATACATACTTTCCCCGGGGATATTCGGGGCTCTCGATAAGACGAAGCCGGGAAAGGGCGGGGAGATACAGCTTACCGACGCGTTAAGGATACTCATTGAGAAAGAGGAGCTATACGCCTTTGAGTTCGAGGGGAGCCGTTATGACGCCGGGGATAAGCTCGGCTTTTTAGAGGCTAACGTGACCCTTGCGCTTAAGAGGCCTGAGCTCAGGGACGATTTCATGAAATTCCTTAAAGGCTTGAAATTCTGAAGGCCCTGCCCGTGGGCAGGCTGTTTTTCAACAGCCTGATGATAAAACCGGATAGAGGTAAGGCTTTTATATGGCGAAGATGTCGAAAAAACCTCCCGTCACACCTCCGGCGGCAGAGATAGACAACATTAACGAGTTCATATTCGAGGGCATGGAGGATACAGGGGTATTCCTCCAGCCTGAGCCACTGACGCAGATACCGAACGTAGATGTCTATTCCAACTCGAACGAGCTTGTAATCGAGGTGGAGCTTCCGGGCGTAAGGAAAGAGGATATAGAGGTGGCGCTCCTTAAGGACACACTCACCATACGGTCTCTTAAGTTCGAGTGCTTTGAGGAGGATAAGATCAATTATGTCTGCATGGAGAGGGCCTTCGGACGGATATACAGGGCGATCGAGATCCCCTTCCCGGTTGACACCATGAAGATAAAGGCGGTTTACAAGAACGGGGTGCTGACGATAATAGTGCCGAGGGTGGAGGATAAGCGCTGCGCCTCGAAACGGGTAAGCATTGAAAATTCGTAGCGCCCGCTGACCCGCGCCGGGCTGGGGGGAGTGGCGCGGATAGAAATTGACCCCCTTACATCCCGAAGACCCCCGGCAAGACGCAGGGGTTCAATCCATATAGAGAGGAAACCTTAATGGCAGAGGAAGACAGGAAAGAAGACAGGAAAGAAGAAGAACAGCTGGTTATTCCGGACGCGCTCCCTCTCCTTCCAGTCCGGGATGTGGTCATATTCCCGTTCATGATAGTGCCCCTCTTCGTGGGAAGGGAAAGGTCTATAAACGCCGTTGACGCGGCCCTCACAAAAGACAGGCTCATATTCACCGCTACGCAGAAGGACGTAACAAAGGAAGACCCCGAGCCCGAAGACCTTTACACATCCGGCACCGTCTGCATGATAATGCGGATGCTTAAGCTGCCGGACGGCAGGGTCAAGATACTCGTTCAGGGGCTGGCCCGCGCGCAGGCGGGCAAGTTCATCCAGACCAAGCCCTCATATACCGTAGGCATAACGAAGATCAAGGAGGCCGCCTCTTCAGCGGTCTCTCTCGAGGTCGAGGCCCTGATGCGTAACGTCAAGGAGCAGCTCGAAAAGCTCTCAACGCTCGGCAAGGTGGTATTTCAGGAAGTGATGCTGGTACTCGACAACATACAGGACCCGGGCAGGATGGCCGACCTCGTCGCCGCCAATCTGGGCCTTAAGATAGACGAGGCCCAATCAGTCCTCGAGACCTTAGACCCCGTAAAGAGGCTCGAGAAGGTGAACGACTTCTTGGTTAAGGAGCTGCAGGTAGCCCAGATGCAGGTCAAGATCCAGTCTCAGGCAAAAGAGGAGATGGATAAGACCCAGAGGGAGTACTACTTAAGGGAGCAGATGCGGGCGATAAAGAACGAGCTCGGGGACATGGAAGAGTCCTCGGAGGAGATGGAGGAGTTCAGGGAGAAGATCAAAAAGGCGAAGATGCCGGCGGAAATCGATAAGGAGGCCCATAAGCAGGTCGAGCGGCTCGAGATGATGCACCCGGACGCCGCCGAGGCCGCGCTCATAAGGACTTACCTTGAGTGGCTCGTGGAGATGCCGTGGTCAAAGCAGACGAAGGACACGATAGACATAGGGAAGGCGAAGAAGGTCCTTGATACCGACCACTACGACCTTGAAAAGATAAAAGAGAGGATACTCGAATACCTCGCGGTGCGTAAGCTCCAGAACAAGACCAAAGGGCCTATCCTGTGCTTCGTCGGGCCTCCCGGCGTGGGCAAGACCTCGCTCGGGCGCTCTATCGCGAGGGCGATGGGAAGGCAGTTCGTGAGGATATCCCTCGGGGGAATAAAGGACGAGGCCGAGATAAGGGGCCACAGGCGCACATACGTCGGGGCCCTGCCGGGCAGGATCTTACAGGGCATAAAGCAGGCAGGCACCAACAACCCTGTATTCATGATGGACGAGATAGACAAGATCGGCATGGACTTCAGGGGCGACCCGTCGTCGGCTTTGCTTGAAGTTCTCGACCCTGAGCAGAACTACGCATTCAGCGACCATTACCTGAACCTGCCGTTCGACTTATCCAAGGTCATGTTCATAACCACGGCGAACATGTCTGACCCCATACCCGATCCGCTCCTCGACAGGATGGAGCTCATAAACCTGCCCGGCTATACGGAAGAGGAGAAGCTCGAGATAGCGAAGAAGTTCATAATACCGAGGCAGATAAAGGAGCACGGGCTGACAAAGAAGCTCTTCGTGATACCTGATGAGACTTTAAGGAAGGTCATCTCGGAGTACACGAGGGAGGCCGGGCTGAGGAACCTCGAGCGCGAAGTGGCGTCGCTATGCAGGAAGGTCGCCAAGAAGGTCGCATCAGGAAAGACCCAGATGACCGTCATTACCCCGAAGCTTTTGCAGGAGTTCCTCGGCATACCCAAGTTCCTCCCGGAGGCGGAGCAGGAGGTTGACGAGGTGGGCGTGGCTACAGGGCTTGCGTGGACGCCTGTAGGCGGGGAGATACTTTACATCGAGGCCACTGTCATGAACGGCAAGGGCCAGCTTACCTTAACTGGCCATCTGGGGGACGTCATGAAGGAGTCCGCGCACGCGGCCCTAAGCTACGCCAGATCACGGGCAAAGATGTTCAACCTGCAGACCGATTTTTATAAAGACATCGACATACACATCCATGTGCCCTCGGGCGCGATCCCGAAAGACGGCCCCTCCGCAGGCATAACGATGGCCGCCTCGCTCATCTCCGCGCTTACGCAGAACCCTATAAACAAGGACGTGGCGATGACAGGGGAGATAACATTAAGGGGCCGCGTGCTCCCGATAGGCGGCGTGAAGGAGAAGTGCCTGGCGGCGTTAAGGGCGAAGATAAAGACCATAATAATCCCCGAGAGGAACAAAAAAGACCTCGAGGAGATACCGAAGGACATAAGGAAGAAGCTCAACTTCGTGCTGGTTAAGCACATGGACGATGTGCTTAAGGTAATCTTCAGGAAAAAGGCAAAGGCCCCGCAGAGGCCTCCGAGAAAGCTCAAGGCCGAGAGACGCAAGCACGCGAGAGCTTGAAAATACCGCGTGCCCCTGACCGTTGACCGTGTAGTGGTTTAAAATTCCTGAAAATATTTTCACGGCCATGCGGGCCGCGGTTCACCCCATTATGCGTCTAAAGGGACTCGGCGAGGAGAGGATAATAGAGGGCCTTAAAAAAAGGTTCGGGAAAAAGCACCCTCGCCTTGTTATGGGCATCGGCGACGACACGAGCGTCACCCGCCAGAAGGCCGGCTTGGTAACGCTTGCTACAACCGACGCCATGATCGAAGGCACGCACTTCGAGCTTAAATATACCACGCCCTACCTTCTCGGGAAAAAATCGCTCTCCATATCCTTGTCTGACATCGCCGCCATGGGCGGCGCCCCTCTGTTTTTCCTCGTCTCTCTGTCCCT
>JAUSLB010000135.1 GCA_030646655.1 Deltaproteobacteria bacterium
ATGCCGTCGGAGTAAGCCTCTCCGCTCTTGTCCCTCTTCATTACGGCGGTAATCGATGCCCAGAGCCTCCTGCCTTTTAAGGTCTGGATCTCCATCTCCTCGCATTTGACGAACCCCTGCCTCCGCAGCTTCTCTCTAAGCTCCAGCTTCTTGTTCTTGTCGACAAGGAAGTCGCTTACGCCGTACTTGAGGATCTCCTCTTTGGAGGAGAAGTCCAGCATCGAGATGGCGGTGCTGTTCACCTCCGCGAAATGCCCGCCGTCGAGCTCAATATTCCTGTAGATGCCTACGGTCAGGTTATTCACGAGCTCTTCGTACCTCTGCTGGGCCTCTACTCTGGCCGCCTCAGCGAGCCTGCCCTGCCTCTCAGCCTCAATGGTCTCGATGGCAAAGGAGATATCGGCCGCAAGCGCCTCAAGTAATTTAATCTCCTCGCCATCGAACATATCCGGCTCCCCTGAGTAGAGGTTTATAACCCCTGCCGTGCGCCCCCCGATCCTTAAGGGGAGCGCTGCGGAGGAACGGAAGCCGCACCCGAGCGCCTTATCCCTCCACGGGGCCATGCGCGGGTCCGTCTCGATACTGTTGCAGATGAAAAACCTGCCCTCGCGTAAAGCCGTGCCTGTCGGCCCCTGTCCTTCCGGCAGGTCTTCCCTTACGGAGATCCTTATGCCCTCGGTGTATCCGCACCCGTCCCCGTGGCTCGATACGCACTTTACAAAAAGGGTGTCAGGGTCGATGACCCCTACCCACGCAAGGAGGAACCTGCCTTCCTCCACGGCTATCCTGCACGCCTCCTCGTAGAGCCTGCCTGTGTCCCTTATGCGGACTATCGCCTCGTTAATTTTGCTTAATACGGAAAAGAGCCTGTTAAGGCGGGTGACCTTCTCTTCGGCGAGCTTCCTGTCGGTGATGTCGGAGAAGATCCCGTCAGCGTATTTAACCCCGTCCCTCTCGTAAGCCGCGGTAGCCCTGTCGTAAACCCATACCCACTGCCCGTCCTTCCTCCTCAGCCTGTACTCCTCGTTAAAGCTGCTGAACCCGGTAAACAAGGCGCCAAAAGAGGCTATTATCCGGTCAAGGTCAGCGGGGTGTATGTTATCAAGCCAAATCCTGTCGTCTGAATAGACCTCCTGCCGGGTGTAGCCGCATACCTTTTCTATGTTCGGGCTTATATAGACTACCCTTCCCCGGGAATCCGCCGTCCATGTTACATCGGGGATATTGGATATAAGCGTCCTGTAATTCTCCTCGCTCTTCCTTAATGCCTCTTCCGAACGCCTCCTCTCGGTTATGTCCTGAGCTATCCCGAACATGCGCACAGGCCCGCCCTCTTCGTTATAGCTCGCCTCCCCCTCTGCGCGAAGGACCCGCATCGACTTATCAGGCCGTATGATCCTGAACTCGGCTGAATAGGGCTTTTTATCATAGAGCGCCTCGTTTATGGACTTTTGGACGGATTCCGCGTCCTCCGGGTGCACGCTCTTTACGAAGTCTTCAAAAGCCATGGTGGATCCCGGGGTCAGGCCGAATATGCGGTAAAGCTCGTCAGTAAGGACAATGGAGTCTTTCACGATATCCCACTCCCAGCTCCCCATCCGGGCTATCTCCTGAACCCTTTTAAGCCCCTTCTCGCTTTCAAGCCGCGCCTGCTCTGTCTTTTTGCGCTCGGTTATGTCGGTGGCGATACAGCATATCGCGAAGGGCGTTCCCTTAGGGCCGAATACCGGCACCTTTACGGAGATATAATAATGTATCCCGTCATTTTGAGCGGCCCTCTCCTCGGCCTCGATAGGAAGCCCTGTCTCAAACACCCTTTTGTCGTTCTGCCGGTAGTTATCGGCCAATTCCTTGGGGAACAACTCGTGGTCGGTTTTTCCGATTATCTCCTCAGCCTTTAAGCTGAATACCTCCTCGACCCTCCTGTTTACGAGCATGTACCTGCCGTCCCTGTCCTTCATAAAGATGAGGGCGGTAGAGTTGTCGATGATCGCCCGTTGCCTCTCTTCGTTCTCCCTTAGGAGCTTGTCCCTGCGCTCTATCTCACGGGCCATCCTGTTGAATGAATCCGAGAGCGCCCCTATCTCGTCCCGCGACTTTACCGGGATAGCGACGTCATAGTCGCCCCCGGCTATCGAAGCGGCGGCCCCTGAGATGAGCCGCAGGCGCGCGATTATCACGTTATAAAAGATCGTGAAGAGGACGGCTATGAACCCCGCCACTATGAAGGCCGCGCTTATCGCCTCCCAGCGCATCTCCGTGACCGAGGCAAGCGCCTCCTCGGCGTCAACCTCGGCAAGAATGGTCCACCCCAGCGAAGGCATGCACATCGAGGCCCCGGCGACCTCGATGGACCTATAGTTTTCATAGAACGCCGAGACCTCTTTGCCGAGATCGAGGCATTCTTTTACCGGCAGCGAATCCACCTTCTTTTCAAGGACAGCGCCCTTTATGAACATGGATTCCGTAATCATGAGCCTGTCCCTGTTTACGAGATAGACCTCCATCGTCTTTCTCTTGCCCTTTGACCACGAGATAGCCCCCAATCGCCTGTTGAACTCGCCGCTCAAGATGTCATTCAGGTAATCGAGGCGGATAAAGCCTGAAAGGACGCCTATAAGCTCGCCGTCATCCCCTAAAATCGGGGCTGATACCGCCAGCTCAGGCCCGCCGTTTCTGTCTTTGCCCATTTCCTTAACCGTAAGCCCGTCCCTCCCTTTTATGAAATAATCCTCGCCTGAGATATCCTTGCCGATTGAAGTCTCTCTGGTAGAGGCTGCTATCCTGCCTTTTGGGGAGGCTATCGAGATGTGGGTGATGAGATTGTCGTGCGGGAGCTTGTTTTTTATTATATAGCGGCTCAGGCTTTTGCCTGCGGCAAGGCCGCCTGAAGAGGCCTCTTTCGCGCCTTTTTTGATGTTGTCGTCGCTCGCGAAGTCCTGCATGCGGCGTTTGGACATCTCGAGGAATTGATAGACCTGCCCCTCGTATGCCTCGGCCATGACGGTCAGGTCGTCAAGGATATTGTTCTTGAGAAAATCCCTGTTCTCCCTGTAGCTGTGGGTAAAGGTGATAATGATAGGAAGCAGCGTTACACACACCGCGAGGAGCGCCTTATGGAGGAGAGAAGCCGGAGACAGTTTCATCA
Source organism: Deltaproteobacteria bacterium (assembly GCA_030646655.1). Lineage (GTDB taxonomy): Bacteria > Desulfobacterota > GWC2-55-46 > GWC2-55-46 > GWC2-55-46 > JACRCL01. Next base: position 3,149 of record JAUSLB010000135.1, read on the forward strand.
AAAAGCCTTCTGCTTTGGGTTATTCAGGAGCTTCTTGATGAGGGTCCGGGACTAAAAGGAATTAAGCGGCTCAGGGATGTTCGGGCTGTTGGGGCGCCCTAAAATGTTATAGGGCCGTTATTTGCCTCTTAGTTTACAGTTCTTGATAGTTTACAGTTAAGCCCCCAAAAAATCAAGGGTATTATCTTTATCCGATAGCGGCATTCGCCTTATATCACTCCTGATTTAAATTTCCGTGATCTTAATCTCCGATCAAGATAGAAAAGCATTTTATGGCAGTTAAGTGTCCAGCAAGCCGTAACGGTTAAAAAGCCTGTCTTCCGACCCGCTTTTAAGCCCTTTCTATCATCCGGCCGCTATAAACCTCAGGCCCTGCTTTTTTATTTTTTCTGTGAGAGCATTTAATTCTATTGGCTTATATTTCGCCAAGTGGTAAAATAGGGGCAAGGCGGATTTTAATACCCCTTATCGCCTAAGTATCCAGCGTCTCCGTCACAAAGCAGACGGTCTTTCGATGAGCACTTCAGTCGGCATAAAGGGGCGCCCTTTAAAAGGGCATCGGTGGTCGGTCTCCTGTTTGAGGTTAAGGTTAGCCCAAGCCGCGGCAAAGGAGCATACCGCGCCCTTCTGCCTGCTCCTCATAGTGACCGCCTCGATATTCGCGGCCGAAGCTCTTATAATGTTCGTCATCTCCTTCCTCCCGCCTTCCCCCCGCCATGTAATCATGATCCTCGATGCGCTCCTTCTGACCCTTCTCGTATTTCCGATGCTATATATACTCCTGTTTAAGCCCATGGCCTCCAACATCGCGGAGTGCAGGCGCGCTGAGGACGAATCGCGGCGGGCAAGGCGGTTCGCTGAGAGGTGCAACACAGAGCTTGTTGAGAAGACCATCTATATCGACAGCATCCTAAGCTCATCTACCGGCGCGGCGATCGCGGCGACCGGCCTCGACTTCAGGATCAAATACTTTAACCCTGCAGCAGAGCGGTTCTTCGGCTTCAGGGCTGAGGAGGCGATAGGCAGAAAGGCCTCTGAAATAGCCTTTAAGGACGGCATGTCCCCGCTCCGGTTCGAGAATGCCGAAGAGGCGGTAAGGCTCAAGGGCGAATACAGCTACAGCCTCGAGGTGAACGGACCCGCCGGGCTTAGATATCTCGATCCCAGAATAACCGGCATCTGGAAGAGGGGGGCCCTTGTAGGGTTCGTGCTCGTCTGTCAGGACATTACCGAAAGAAAGCTCGCGGAAGAAGAGCTTAAGGAGCTCAATAAGCACCTTGAGAGAAGGGTCGCGGAGGAGATACGCAAGCAGAGGAAGCAGGAGCAGCTGTTGATGCAGCAGTCGAAGCTCGCCGCGATGGGCGAGATGATGGGGGCGATAGCCCATCAGTGGAGGGAGCCTTTAAGCTCGCTTTGCATACTCATACAGGAACTTGAGGACAGGTACTTATCCGGCGAAATAGACAAGAAATACGTCGAGAAGACAGTAAAGATGGCGTTTTGCCTCGTCCAGTTCATGTCCGAGACCATCGATGACTTCAGGAACTTCCTCGTGCCGAGCAGGGAAAAGGCGCCATTCGACGTGAAGGTGGCGACAAAAGAGGTTTTGGCCCTCATGTCAGCGCAGCTTAAGCACTCCAATATATACCTGAAGCTCAGGTGCGACATAAAAAGATGCATCGGCCACAGCTCCCAGAGGATACTAACCGGGGAGACCGTTAAAAGCCATATCTGCAAGGACTGCAACAGGACGGTCATGGGGTACCCTAACGAGTTTAAGCAGATAATACTCAATATAATCGACAACGCGAAGGACGCGATAATCTCGAAGAGGGGAAAGGGCCTCTTTAAAAACGGCGAGAAGGGGAGGATAGAGATAGATATCTTCAGGGAAAACGGGGCCCTTATAACGAAGATCAGGGATAACGGGGGCGGCATACCCCCTGCCATCATAGACAGGATCTTCGAATCCTATTTCACGACAAAGAAAGACGGCACCGGCATAGGCCTTTACATGTCGAAGGTTGTTATAGAGAACAGCATCGGGGGCAGGCTCTACGCCGAGAACTCGGAGGATGGAGCGGTATTTACGATAGAGCTTGACAGGGTTGAAGCGGCGGCCTTTTTAAAAACCGGCTCAGTACTAATTTAACATCCCGTTTTCCCTAATTTCATTTCCCTTAAAAACCGAAGATCCTACCGGCAAAAAACAGCAAATACCTCTTCAAATCCCCCTTTAAAAAAGCGGATTATTATTT
>JAUSLB010000137.1 GCA_030646655.1 Deltaproteobacteria bacterium
TAAAATGGGACTCGTCCTTCCGGCAGGAGACTTTAGAGATATACAAAGAGCTTACGCTTGAGGCGGGCAGGAAAGAGGCGCGCTTCATAATCTGGCCTGAGACAGCCATACCTTTCTACTTCGAGCCTGATAATGTCAGGGACGGGGCAATGGGGATGATACTAAAGGAGGCGGGTAGTTTCGTATTGACCGGCAGCCCCTCATACAATTATAATCAGGCGGCCGGCAGGATAGATTATTTCAACAGCGCCTATCTCCTGTCTCCCTCGGGTGAGGCGGTCGGCAGATACGATAAGGTACACCTCGTCCCCTTCGGCGAGTATGTGCCTTTAAAGAGGTTCCTCCCCTTCATCCATAAATTGACGGCGGGCGTGGGGGACTTCGCCGAAGGGCCGGGGCCGATACCGATAAGGTTCGAGGGCGGGGGCATCGGGACGCTCATCTGCTATGAATCTATATTCCCGGAGTTAGCGAGATTATCCGTCAAGAACGGGGCTACGGTGCTCGCCAACCTGACCAACGACGCGTGGTTCGGCTACACTTCAGCCCCTTATCAGCACTTCGAGATGGCTGTCGTAAGGGCTGTTGAGAACAGGGTATTTCTTTTAAGGGCCGCCAACACCGGGATAAGCGCAACGATAGACCCGGCAGGGAGGGTCAGGAAGAGGACGGCGCTTTTCGAGAAGGCCGTTATAATCGACGATATAAAATTGAGGCATGGCGCGTTAACGTTCTATACCCGGTGGGGCGATGTTTTCACCTACGGATGCCTTGCTTTATCTGGTATATTTATCATAATAGGCGGGGGCTGGATTAAACGGAGGTCTTAATGTTTGAGGAAATAAAAGAGGGATTAAACGGGGTAAAGTCGAAATTCGACGACCTGAGGAGCTTTCTTTGACCAGGATTCAAGGTTAAAGGAGATGAAGGAGATTGAGGCAAAGATAGCCGACCCGGCGCTCTGGTCCGACCAGAGCGCGGCTCAGAGGCTTATGAAGAGGAAGGCCCATATAGAATTCGGCCTTTCCAATATCGAAAAGATTAGAAGCCTTATAGAGGAATCCGAGGTGCTCTTGGATCTCGCTGAGGAGGCGCACGACGCCTCTTCAGCGAACGAGGCGTCCGAAAAGCTTATCGAGGCCCGCCATGCCATAAGGGCTACGGAAGTCCAGAGGATGCTCTCAGGCGAGAACGACAGGCTTAGCGCCATAGTCGCGATCCACCCGGGCGCTGGAGGGACAGAGGCGCAGGACTGGGCAGATATCCTTTTAAGGATGTATGTCCGGTGGGCCGAGAGGAAGGGCTACAAGGTAGAGGTCGTGGATATCCTTCCGGGCGAGGAGGCCGGGATCAAAAGCGTCACATTAACAGTCGAGGGCGAGTACGCCTACGGGTATCTAAAGGCGGAGATGGGAGTCCACAGGCTGGTCAGGATCTCGCCTTTTGACGCCAATAAGAGGAGGCATACATCGTTTGCGTCCGTGTTCGTCTACCCTGAGATAGAGGACGACATAGAGGTAGAGATAAACGAGGCTGACCTTAAGGTCGATACCTTCCGCGCAAGCGGGGCCGGCGGCCAGCACGTGAATAAGACGGATTCCGCCATCCGCATAACCCACACCCCCACCGGCATAGTGGTCCAGTGCCAGAACGAGAGGAGCCAGCACAAGAACAGGGCTACTGCGATGAAGCTCCTAAGGGCCCGCCTCTATGAGCTTAAGCTCAAAGAGCAGGAAGAGAAGATGCAGGTGTACCATAAGGAGAAGCGCGACATCGCCTGGGGGAGCCAGATAAGGTCCTACGTGCTCCAGCCCTATAGATTAGTCAAAGACCACAGGACAGGGATAGAGGCCGGCAATGTTGACGCGGTGCTTGACGGCTCGCTCGATGAGTTCATCGAGGGGTATCTTTTGAGCATCAGCGCGGATAAAATAAAGGCGGGGGGATAGCGGCGCTCAAGGACTTGTGGTATAATTTTAATTTGCCGGATCCTTAAAGCCGGCTCCCGGAAAAACGGTTTTTCTTAAAATTTTCAACGATTTTAGTTTTGCCTTCCCCTAAAAAAAACCTTGACAAACTTCTGACAGTGTTTTATATATTTAAATTCAGTTTCTACCGTCCGTAAGAGGGGAAGTCTGCTTTTTTTTTATTTTTTGAAATCTTCAGGCTTTACGCTGGCGTAGCTCAATGGTAGAGCAGCTGATTTGTAATCAGCAGGTTGCGGGTTCGAATCCCATCGCCAGCTCCAGTATATTTCTTTCAGGCGCTCTTTTTCTGCCGGCCTTAATGGAGCCGTGTTTTGCCTCAACGCCTGTGTGGCCGTTTCCGCCGGATATTGGAGCCGAAAAAATCCCTTTAACCCTTTAGACTTACGCGCCGGAAGGCTTAAGAAATTTTTTTAGAAAGTTTGGTTGTCCGAGCAAAGAACCGGAGAGGTTCCCGAGCGGCCAAAGGGGGCAGACTGTAAATCTGCTGGCACAGCCTTCGGAGGTTCGAATCCTCCCCTCTCCACCATAATAACGGAAGGCCGCCGGTTTCAGGACAATTAATCAGGCTTACGGGGAAGCTAAACCGAAGTTCATCCCCGCGCCATTGAGATGTAAATACGCGGGTGTAGTTCAATGGTAGAACTCCAGCCTTCCAAGCTGGATGCGTGGGTTCGATTCCCATCACCCGCTCCAGATTTTTTTCTTCCGGCGTGTCATGGGAATCGAACGGCTGCGGAGCGCCGAGCGATTAGCGAGGATAAGGCCGCAGGATGCGGCCGGAAGCGAGGCAGACAGGAGTTGGAGCGAGGGGGCAGGACGGCCCAGAGCGTAGACCGATTCCCATCACCCGCTCCAATTGATTATATACGAAAACCTCGCGCTGTGGCGCATCCTGAAAAGCGCGCGGTAAGCGCGATGTACGGGTTGCGGCGCAAGACGCAATTTTAAAATGCGCGGTGAGCGCGCGATATAAATGATTCGCCCATGTAGCTCAGTCGGCAGAGCACTTCCTTGGTAAGGAAGAGGTCAGCGGTTCGATCCCGCTCATGGGCTCCAAGCAGGGTTGAAGGAAAATAAAAAAACGCAGCCTGAATTTTTAATAATAAAATTGCCCGGAGGAAACCATGAGCAAGGCTAAATTCGAGAGGGTTAAGCCTCACATAAACGTAGGCACGATAGGCCACGTTGACCACGGCAAGACTTCGCTGACCGCCGCGATAACCAAGGTATTGGCCACAAAGGGTTTCGCGGAGTATTTAGCATATGAGAACATAGACAAGGCCCCTGAGGAGAGGGAAAGGGGGCTGACGATATCGATATCCCACGTGGAGTACCAGACGGACAAGCGCCACTACGCGCATATCGACTGTCCGGGCCACGCGGATTACGTAAAGAACATGATAACCGGGGCGGCGCAGATGGACGGGGCGATACTCGTGGTATCGGCCGCCGACGGCCCGATGCCCCAGACACGGGAGCATATACTTCTTGCCCGTCAGGTCGGGGTCCCCTATATAGTCGTATTCCTGAACAAGACCGACATGGTGGATGACAAGGAGCTTTTAGAACTCGTCGAGCTCGAGGTGAGGGAGCTTTTAAACCAGTACAAGTTCCCGGGCGACGAGATCCCCGTAATCAAGGGGAGCGCGGTCAAGGCCCTTGAGTGCGGCTGCGGCAAGAAGGAGTGTCCTTCCTGCGGCCCGATATTACAGCTCATGGAAACGCTGGATACCTACATACCGGAGCCCAAGAGGGATATAGACAAGCCCTTCCTCATGCCTGTGGAGGACGTATTTTCCATATCGGGGCGCGGCACCGTCGTTACCGGCAGGGTTGACAGGGGCATAGTAAGGATAGGGGACGAAATAGAGATAGTGGGCTTAAGGGACACTCAGAAGACCGTTGTTACGGGCGTAGAGATGTTCCGTAAGCTCCTTGACGAGGGCCGGGCCGGAGACAACATCGGGGTGCTATTGAGGGGCACGAAGAAGGAAGATGTCGAGAGGGGCCAGGTGCTGTCCAAGCCCGGGGCGATCACTCCCCACACGAAGTTCAAGGGCGAGGTCTACATCTTAACGAAGGAAGAGGGCGGCAGGCATACGCCTTTCTTTAACGGCTACAGGCCGCAGTTCTACTTCAGGACCACGGATGTCACCGGGGTGTCGAAGCTGCCTGAGGGCACGGAGATGGTGATGCCGGGGGACAACGTGAACCTCGAGGTCGAGCTTATAACCCCTATCGCCATGGAAGAGGGCGTAAGGTTCGCCATCCGCGAGGGCGGCAGGACGGTGGG
>JAUSLB010000154.1 GCA_030646655.1 Deltaproteobacteria bacterium
TTCAAGGTGGATGCGATCGATACCACCGGCGCGGGCGATGTCTTCCACGGAGGCTACATATGGGGCCTCCTTAACGGGTGGGATATAGAAAAGACCGTTGAGTTCGCCTCTGCGTTCGCGGCCCTCAAGTGCCTTGGAATAGGGGGCAGGGCAGGCATCCCGGCACTTTCCGAAACGCTCAGGTTCATAAAAAAATCCGTAAGATAATCGTCCTGAACCTCCTTTCCTGAAATTCCTCAGGTTTCTGCTAAACTTTAAATAAAGGCTTATGAAAAGATTTGACCTTGTTATAGTGGGAGGCGGGGTAGCAGGGCTTGTGGCCGCAAGCGGGGCGTCCCAGCTCGGGGCGAGGGTCGCGCTAATCGACAATACCTCGCTCGGAGGGGATTGTCTGCGCACGGGGTGCGTGCCCACGAAGAGGCTTATACAATCCGCCAAGGTAGCCAATATCGTCAACAGGGCAGGGGAGTTCGGGATAGAGGCCGGAGGCTTCAAGGTAAATTTTCCCAAGGTCATGGAGGCTTTAAGGGCCGTTCAGGAGAGGATCGGCGTCCACGACAGCCCCGAGCGGTTCAAAAAAATGGGCGTTGAGGTCATAATAGGTCAGGGCCGCTTTATTGACAAGAATACCTTCGAGGTGAACGGTGAAAGGCTCTACGGCAGGAGGTTCATAATAGCGACCGGCTCTGCGCCTTTAATGCTCCCTATACCGGGGCTAAAGGAGTCCGGGGCGCTTACGAACGAGACGGCGCTAAGGCTTGAAGGCCTGCCCGAGACTATCGCCATACTCGGGGCAGGCCCCATAGGGCTCGAGTTCGCTCAGGCCTTCTTACGGCTCGGCTCGAAGGTGACGGTAATAGAAAAGCAGGAGCAGATACTACCGCGCGAGGACAAAGAGGTCGCGGATACGCTCTTTAAGATATTGACAGCGGAGGGGGTTAAGATCGACGTCTGCACGGAGATTAAAAATGTGAGGAGCGAAGGGGGTAAAAAGGTCTTGAGCGCCAGTTGCCCTACGGGCGACAAGGCCTACGAGGCTAAGGAGGTCATGATAGCCATAGGCCGCGTCCCCAATGTGGATGGCTTAGGCCTTGAGGCCGCCGGCGTAGCGTATGACAGGCGTAAAGGGATACAGGTCGATAATACGCTACGCACAAGCCAGAGGCATATATACGCCTGCGGAGATGTGGTAGGCCATTACGCCTTCACCCACGTAGCCGAATACCACGCGGGCATAGCCCTGAGTAACGCGCTTTTCCCTTTTATAAAAAGGAGGCTCGATTACAGGGCCGTTCCGTGGACTACCTTTACGGACCCGGAGTTTGCGAGGGTCGGGCTTACGGAGGCTGAGGCCCGGGAGAGGCTTAAGGATAAGGTAAAGGTTTACCGCTTCTATTTCAACGATGTTGACAGGGCCGTCATAGAGGGCGAGGGCAACGGGATGGTAAAGCTCGTCTGCGGCAAGAACGCGAAACTGCTTGGGGCGCATATCCTCGGGCCCCATGCGGGCGAGCTCGTTGCCGAATATGTGCTCGCGATTCAGGAGGGCCTCCCTGTTACAAAGATATCAAGGGCCATACATGTTTACCCGACCGATTCCATGGCCGTAAAGCGCGCGGCGGATCAGTATTACAGGGAGAAGCTCTTTACGGGCTGGTTCCCGAAGCTGTCTAAATGGATTATAAGGCGGGGAGGCTGACCATTTATCAGGTTGCTTCAAGCCGCAACCTGATAGGCAATCCATGGAAGGATTGCCAAATTGCGATACCGAAAAGTCGAGCAATTTGTAAGATTTGGATGGATTCACTCCGGCCAAATCGTGGCTGAAAAAGTCCAGGACGGACTTTTTCAGCATCCTATTAAGATGGTGCGCGGAAAGATCAAGTTCATAATCCTTTTAGCCTTCCTTGCGGCCGCTTTAATCTCGATCAGGCTCTTGGGCCTCGGCGAATATATCGAGCAGGAAAGGCTGCGGCACTGGATAGACGGGTTCGGCGTCTGGGGCCCGCTCGTCTATATCCTCATTTACGCTATCGCGGCAAGCCTCATGGTGCCGGGCCTGCCTGTAACAGTAGCAGGGGGCATATTGTTCGGCCCTGTCCGGGGCTCTATCTATGTATTGACAGGCGCTACGCTCGGCGCGTCCCTTGCCTTCTTTATCGCGAGGCGCATGGGAAGGGAATGGGTAGAATCTGCTCTAAAGGGCGGCAGGCTCGGGGAGCTCGATGAAAAGGTAAGGGAGCAGGGCTGGAAGATAGTGGCGATTACGAGGCTCATCCCGCTTTTCCCTTACAACTTCCTTAACTACGCCTACGGGCTTACATCCATCAGGTTCAGCCAGTACCTCTTGGCGACTTTCGTGTTCATGATACCGGGGGTCGTGGCCTATGTGGTATTTTCGAGCTCGATACTCGATCTCTTTAAAGGCAGGGCCTCAAAGGAGTTCATAATAGGCGTAATACTCGTAATAATAGTATCGCTCCTGCCGCTTGTATACAAAAGGTTCAGGGGAAAAAAGGGCTAAAAAACAGCCGGAACCCGTCTTTCGTTGACACCCCGGTTTTTTGTCCTATTTGACAGCGCCTGTATTTAAGATAGGCTTCATTTACGGTAAGGACAAGGACAGGGGCTACGCTGCGGACAGGGAGAAAAGGAGGCTTCCGTCCACAGTATCTTACTGGTTCGTATGGCATTCATTCCATCCCGATACGGATATATTCAAGGGCCCTTATCAGGTTGCTTCAAGCC
>JAUSLB010000155.1 GCA_030646655.1 Deltaproteobacteria bacterium
GGGCTCGCGGTTCTGGTTTTTATCCATTATAAGACAGAGAACACCTTCAAGGTCAGCTTTGACGGGGAGAAAAAACTCGAGGTCAAGATAGAGAAGATCCATTACTCCGGCACAAAGGAGGGGAGGGTCGAGTGGGAGCTCTTCGCGGACTCCGCGAAGCGCACAAAGGCGGAGGACCTGACTATATTTGAGACTTTAAAGGTCATCTTTTACGCAAAGGACGGCACGCCCTATACGCTTAACGCCAAAGAGGGCAGGTTAAGGGAGGCGGCCGGAGAGATATATGCCTTGGGCGATGTCACGGTAGATTCACAAGCAGGATACACCTTAAAGGCGCAGAGCCTGAAGTACGCCATAAAATCAAAGGAGATAACATCCGAAGGCCCTGTGGAGATAACCTCTGAGGCCATGGACATGGTGGGCACGGGGTTAAGAGCGGAGATAGAGAGCGGGAGGTTCTTCCTCCTTAAGAACGTAAAAGCCACATTCAGGGACGCAGTCATATGAGGCCGGGCATGATGCAACAGGGGAAGTTTTCAATTCTATTAAGCGCCGCGGCCTTTTTGGCCTTATCGGCGTTTCCTGCGCTTTCGTTAGCGAAGCAGGAGGCCCGTAACGAAGCCCCGCGTAAGCCCGTCACCGTCACATCCGATACCATGGAGGCGAAGACCTCGGAGAACATCGTGGTATTCAGAGGCAATGTCGTGGCTGTCGAGGACTTCACCCTTTGTTCGGACGAGCTCCGCATAAAATACAGCGAATCAAAGGACGTGAGCGAGATCGAGGCGAGCGGGAACGTAAGGATATTTCAGGACGACAAGACCTCCACGTCCGACCACGCGCTATACGACAGGAACGACAGGACGATAGTCCTTACCGGCAAGCCGCAGGTCAAGCAGTGCACGGACATCGTAAGGGGCGATAAGATCACGGTATTCCTCGATCAGGACAACGCACTTGTAGAGAGCGGGAAAGGCAGCCGCGTCAAGGCCGTTATAATGCCGGAGAAGAGCTGTGGCGAGGACAAAAAGGAGACGGAGAAGGGTATAAGTGAAGAAGCTCGCTGTAAAGGGGATCGTTAAGTCCTTTAAAAAAAGGAGGGTGGTTGACGGGGTAAGCCTCCACATAGAGCCGGGCGAGATAGTGGGGCTTTTGGGGCCTAACGGCGCCGGGAAGACCACTACTTTCTATATGATAGTGGGCCTCGTAAGCCCTGACGAGGGCAAGATCCTCCTCGGGGACAGGGATTTAACCGATGTGCCGATGTACGAGAGGGCGCGTCTCGGCGTAAGCTATCTGCCGCAGGAGCCCTCGGTCTTCAGGAAGCTTACCGTAGAGGAGAACGTAAAGGCGATAGTGGAGTTTCTGGAGATACCCCGCGAGGAGGCAAAGGAGCGGCTTGAGCGGCTTTTGGAGGAATTGGGGGTTCTGCACCTCGCAAAGACAAAGGCTTACGCGCTGTCCGGGGGCGAGAGGAGGAGGGTAGAGATAGCAAGGGCACTCGTCAACTCCCCGTCGTTCCTTTTGTTGGATGAGCCCTTCTCGGGCATAGACCCGATAGCGGTGGCGGACATACAGGATATAATACTGGACCTAAAGAGGAAGGGTATAGGGGTGCTGGTGACGGACCACAATGTGGGCGCTACCCTCGGCATATGCGACAGGGCCTATATAATCGGCAGCGGGAAGCTCCTTAAGGCCGGCACGCCCACGGAGATACTTGACAGCAGGCGGGTAAGGGAAGTATATCTTGGAGAGAAGTTCAGGTTATAGCGGGCTGTTTTTCAATCAAAGCAGGCAAAGCAGGCAAAACGGGCTTTTTCAATCCCTGGATTAAAGGCGCCACTGTTTAGACCCGATATTTAAGACTAAGGCATCTATGGCATACGAACTCAAGCAGGAACTTAAACTTACCCAGAACTTAGTCATGACCCCGCAGCTCCAGCTCGCGATAAAGCTATTGCAGCTTTCGCGCCTTGAGCTCGTTGAGATGGTACAGGAAGAGGTCCAGACAAACCCTGTCCTTGAGGACAATATCGACGCGGAGCCTGAGCAGGAGAAAGAAAAGGCCCCTGAAAAGCCCGAGGTCGACTGGGACGCCTACTTCGAGCAGCAGAGCCGGTACAGGACCGGGGGGATCGACTTTAACGAGAAGGACGAGGAAGACGACTTCATGAGCAACATCTCCTCTCCCGGCGGGAGCTTGAATGAGCACCTCATCTGGCAGCTTAAGATGTACGGCCTGAGCGAAGACGAGATAAGCATAGGGGAGTTCGTAATAGGCAATATCGACGAGGACGGGTACTTAAGGCTCGTCGACCGGGGAGACCTGAATGACGGCGAGGTCGAGGCCTCGACCATCAAGGACATAGCGAGGCTTACCGGGGCCACTGAGGAGCAGGCGGATAAGGTGCTTAAGACCATCCAGCAGTTCGACCCTCCGGGCGTGGGCGCGAGGGATATAAGGGAGTGCCTCCTTATTCAGGCCTATAACCTGCCGGTAAGGGACACGGTCGTAGAGGATATAATAGAGAATCACCTCGCCACCCTCGGCAAAAAGAACTATAAGGCCATAGCCCGCTCTCTCGGCATTTCCCTTGAAGAGGTCTACGAGGCGGTAAAGACGATAAATAAGTGCCTGAACCCGACCCCCGGCTCGGGCTTCGGGGCAGACGAGTCGAGGGCCATAGTCCCGGACGTCTATATACACAAGATCGGGGACGAGTATGTTGTCACATTGAACGAGGACGGCATGCCGAAGCTCAAGATAAGCCCCTATTACAGGGAGCTTTTAAAGGGCAACGGGGCCGTAACGGATCAGGCGGCCAAGGGCTATATACAGGACAAACTAAGGAGCGCGGTCTGGCTCATTAAGAGCGTCCACCAGAGGCAGAGGACTATATACAGGGTCGTAGAGTCGATAGTGAAGTTCCAGAGGGATTTCCTGGATAAGGGGCTTAAGTACCTCAAACCCATGGTATTAAAGAACGTGGCTGAAGAGATAGGGGTGCACGAATCGACCGTAAGCAGGGTAACCTCCAACAAATACGTCCAGACCCCGAGGGGGATTTTCGAGCTTAAATACTTCTTCTCGTCCGGGATGAGCAAATCCGACGGCAGCGACGTCACCGCGGAGTACATAAAAGAGAAAGTACGCGATATAATAAAGTCAGAGGACGCGAAGAACCCTTTAAGCGATAAACGGATAATGGAATTGTTAAAACACTCCGGCATAGTCGTAGCCCGCAGAACCGCCACCAAGTACAGGGAGGCGCTCGGGTTCCTGTCATCGAGCAGGAGAAAGGTTCATTACTGAGCACTTTTTAAGGAAAAGGCCTTTTTGCCATATATAAGCTTCCCAGCCCTATAAAATTATCCTAATAAACCGGAGGTAAGAGATGCGCGTTAACGTCACTTTCAGGCATATGGAGTCATCAGAGGCTTTAAAGAGCTATGCCATAGAAAAGGCGGAGAGGCTGGGCAAATACCTGTCCGAGCCTATCGAGATACATTGGGTGCTGTATGTGGAAAAAATCAGGCACATAGCCGAATCGACCGTTTTCGCCAACGGGGTCACCATAAAGGCCCAGTCCGACACGCAGGACATGTACTCCGCGATAGACGAGACGATAGAGAAGCTCGAATATCAGGTGAGGAAGCACAAGGAGAAGGTCAAGGACCATAAGCCCCATAACGGCGAGGCATCGAGCATAAGGTTCGTCCCCGCCGGAGAGGCTTCACCCGGCGCCACGGCCGTGCAGCCGAGGATAGTAAAGAAGGAGAACCTGTTCGCAAAGCCGA
>JAUSLB010000158.1 GCA_030646655.1 Deltaproteobacteria bacterium
GGCTGGTCGAAGCTATAGTCTATCACCTCCACATTCGCGAATATCCCCATGTCGTGGAGGGCCTTATATGTCCTGAAGTAATCGCCCCTTTCGCCGAACGGCTTTCCGAAAAGGAGGGGGTAGAGCTCCTTATAGTAGAACTTATCGGCCTTCGGGTCGGCGTTCTCGATAAGGAAGACGGCTTTTTTCGATAGGTTGTCTATCTCCTTAAGGAAGGCCTCAGGCTCTTTCAGAAGGGTCGGCACATTGGCGCACAGTATCGCGTCGTGCGGCTTAACTTCCTCTTCTCCCCAGCGGGCAAGCAGGGGCTTTATATTTTTTATATGCTCTCTATCGATGTCCTCCTTGAGTATCTCTATCATCGCGGGCGAGGCGTCAAGGGCCGTGACTTTTTTACCTGCCCTCGCAAGCGGGATCGCCAGAGTCCCGCAGCCGGAGCCTATGTCGAGGAAGGTCTTGGAATCCTCCGTCCTTGGAAGTATTACGGACAGGGCGGCCTTCGGCAGAGTCGAGTAATCCAGCCCGCGCCTGTACCAGCGCGCCTTTAACCTGTTCCAGTAGCCCGGCATCTGTTCGCCTGAATATGTGCGGATGGTCTCCATCTTTTTATTTCTCCTCCTGCCTTAAAAATTCCATAGGGGCCTCTATCAGGCGCTCGAGTATGCCGAAGACGCTCTCTTTTATGCTCTTCGTGGGCACCGGGTCGATATCCGGGCTCTTAAGAGGGCCCTCTATCCCGAAATAGAAGCTCACGGTGCTCTTCTGCCTGCCGGTTATTATCCAGCCCGCAAGGGGGATGCTCGAGATTATCTTATCGATAGTCACGAACGGATGAACCGCGAGTATGCTGTCGATAGTCGCGTCAACGGTATCTATCCGCCCGTAGGCCGACATCCGCATCGAATCGCTGTCAAAGGCCATGTTGCTTGTCGATATTATACCATCAGACATCGAGAAATCACCTGATGAAGCCTTATAGGGTATGCCCTCTTTCAATAGCTCGTCGATCGATATGATATTCAATATCGAGAATATCTTTGTCGTCAGTATGAACCTCCAGAGCCTGCCTTTCTCTGAGACAAGGGTCGCCTGCCCGTTGAGGCCAGAGGCGAACGGGCGGGCCCCTCTTTTGCCCGAAAGCCTTATCCTCCCCCTCAAAGGCCCTGATAAGACCCTCTCCTTTGCGCCGAAGGCTGATATCATGGTATCAAGGTCGATATCCGAGAACTTTGCTTCTGCCTCGAAGAGGTCTTCCGGGCCCCTGTGGAGCGTAAGTTCGCCGAAGACCCTGCCATTGTCTATGGAGAGGGTTATTGGCGCGAGGCGGACGGTTTTTTCCTCGAATTTGACCTCTATGGTAAGGCCGCTGAACTTATGCCCCCACGCGTCCCCGTCGCTCACCCTGATCGTGCCTGAGCCTGTAACAGGGGGCGCAGGCTTTCCCCCTTTCTCTCTGATCGCCTTTTCCCTTGCCGCCTTCTTCGCCGCCTCTTCGTCTTTTTCCTTTTCAGTCTTTTTCCTGAAGATGTCCCCTGCAATGAGGCGTGGGGAGGTTATCTCGAAGCTCACGGCCTTATCCGCGATGCTTAAGATATCTATCCTGCCAGTTAAGAAGCTATCACCTGCAAAGAGGCCTTCGATATCTATGCGCGCCTTATCGCCATTGAGACGGGCTGTGGCGTTGATGCGCTCGACAGGCTTGGCTATTAAAGGTGTCTTAAAGTGGCCGTCTTTTACGGCTACCTCGCCCCTGTATTGGGCGTGCGCGCCGGGGGCCTTCGAGGCGTTTATATCGAATGACACGAGCCCGTCCGAGGGGAAGTCAGTCGCAAAAAAAGGCGAGACATCGTCGAGGTCTGAAAGCCTCATCTTGGGGGAGCTTACGGATAAGATATAGGCGGATGTTTCCGTGTTTATTCTTCCTGAAAGGCTTAAAGAAGAGGAGCCGAACGAGGCGGAAGCCTCATTTATGGAAAGCTCCTTGCCTTCGAGGGCTATCGAGCCGTCTATGGTAAGGGGGTAGTCCCGCTCTTTTCTTACGAACTCTTTGTATTTTATGTGAGCGGGCGCGGCGTTAAGGGAGACATCAGAGCTGAATGAACCCGCATGCCCGCTTACGCTTGCGTTGAACAGCACATAACCCTCGAACGCGAGGTCATTGGATATGGGGGATATTGGCTTATCCTTTATAATCTCCCTTACGGTTTCACCTGACAGGGCGCCTTCGGCATTCAGCTCAAAGGAAGGGTCTTTGCCCCTATAATCGCTTACAGTCCCGTTCAGCTTCACATCTGAGTAGCCGTCGGACGCGCTTAAAGACCTTATATCGATCTTTAAATTGTCGAAGCCTGCCTCGCCGTTGATAGCCGTAAGTCTGACGGGAAGGGGCCCGTATGACAAGGCGCCGTCCCTGATAATGGCGTTACCTGAGTATTCCAAGGGGGTCTCGCCCTTAATCGCGCCTTTTACCCTTGCCTCAAGCTCGACCCCGCCCTCCGCGTCGGCCTTTCGGAGATCCTCCGTGAAGCCGCCTTCAATTTCCCTTGTCATTTCTTTGGCGAGCCCGAGGCTTTCATTAGCGTCAAAGACCCCCTTTAAGGAAAAATTATAAGAAAGCCCGCCCGTTAAGTCGCTCAAAGACCCTTTAAGCTCCTGAATAAGTTCCTTGTTATACCTGCCGGAAAACTCCGATACCCTTAGCTCGTCGTTGCCTAAGGAGGCCTTCCCCGTAATCCCGGAGAACGGCTCTTTAAAGCCATTGTGCCTGAAACTTAAGCCGTTTAAGGTGAGCGCTAACGAGACAGCGCCCGGTTTATTTAATAGCCGGCCTCTTTTAAGCGTATCCATATCGGCTGAGAGGCTGAAGCTGTCCACCTTGATTGTGCCGCCCAGCGGGACTATGCCCTCTATCCGGGCTGCCGCTTTTTTCGGGATCGCCTTCATGGGTAAAAGCCCTTTAAGCGAGCCCAGCCCTATAGGGGTGGTTGAGGCAAAGACCTTAATGACCCTGTTCTCCTTAGGCCCGGTTACGCTTGCCGCGCCGTTCAAGATGAAATTACCGAGGAGGAGCCTTACATCCCTTGCCCTGAACTCAGTCCCCTTATCGTCCGCTATAATATTTAAAGACGCTGAGCCTGAGCCTGACTCTATCGGCTTGTCGAAGAGCCGGGGATATTCAGCCTCAAGCCCCTTGTAGACGACCTTGCCTTCGATCAGTTTCTTCTCATCGAAATTGTAGGAGAGGCTTAGGCCGGCCCGGCCCATTATTGCGACGGATGAGTCTTTGGCGGCCTTCCTTATATACGGGTTTAGACGCTCCAGTTGGAAGGCATTTAAAAGAGCCGTGCCTTTTATCGTCCCTTTCTCTTTTTTCCCGGCAAAGGATAAGCCTGATGAGGGCAGCAGGAGGCCGTCAACCTTGTAAGTAAACCCGTCCGGCTTTTCATAAAGGTATCCCTTTATGCCGGTAACCTCAAATACGGCTGGCGTAGCCGGCCTCTTATCGGTAAGGCTTATCGAGCTTCCGTCTATGTTGAAGGACTTTATTGTGAGTTTGATCTTTTTTTTAGCCTTTGGCTCCTTAACCTCCTCTATCCTTAAGAACTTCTGGAGGTTCGTCATCCCGCCTTCATCCCTTTCGATAAAGGCCTTTGCATTTGAGATCTCCAGGACCTCAAGGATAAGCTTCCCTGTAAATAGCGGCATTAAAGAGAGCCTCACCCTTAAGGACCCGGCCTTTAATAAGGGTTTCCCTTCGTTTGAGGCGCTTACGCCTTTAAGCCGGATGTCGGGGGAGGGGAGGAATTTTATTACTATCCCTTCAAACCCCACATCCCCGCTTACGCGGGCTTCTATCATCGATTCGATATTGGAGCGGTAGTCCGATAGGTCGATTGGGACGAACGAGAGGTAAAGGACCGCGGCTATAAGCAGGGCCGGGGGGAGGGACAGGATAACGGCGAGTATCCACCGCCTTCTTCTTAAATTTTTGTCCTTTTCCAATCAGGGCTCCGCTGTAGAAGGATAAGGCTTTCTTACGGGAAAAAAAGGCCTGTCCTTATTTCGAGAAGTAGATGTCGCCCACAAAGGACTCGGCCGAGCTTTTGGTGTCGTCGGAGTCTATCATTACGGATACGCTTCCGGCCTTGGGGGGGTCTTCCCTGAACAGTCTTCTATAGTCCTCGAGCACGTTCCTCTTTTCGCTGAACCACTCGCCGAGGCCGTTGCTCCCGCTTCTTACCACTATATACTTAGTGTGAGAGGATTTGGCGCTCTGGACAGGGAGCCCGGCAGGAACGGTCGAGTCCCAGATGTAGCCGAGCACGCGGCTGTTTACAGGGGCAGGCCACATGGGGAAGACCACATAGACCTGCGCCGCCTGATCGTCCGCTGATTTTTTGCGCACGTCCCCGCCCTTGGGCAGCTTCGTCACCTTCCACTTCCAGTGCAGCACAGGGTAGTCCTTTATGTCGAACTTCATGTCCCTGTAAAGGGCGGTTGAGTTGGAGTTGCTCTTCAAGTGTATGGCCTTGCCGAACTCGGCGTCCACGACCTCGAACTCAGCCCTGCCCTTCCACTCCTGTACCCTCCAGCCCTCTATGCCCTTTGCCGAGGGGATGATCGGGACTGGCAATGTGTCCTTGTCAGCGACCGCTAAAGCGGACAATGAGAACGGGATGACGAACAGGGCTAAAATAAACGCCTTTCCACAGCGCGCCTTAAATGCCGACTGAAAAGCGCGAAAATTTATTCTTTTCATCCTGACCAATGAAATCGCAAGGTAAATCGCTGGATTATTCCCGCTTACGGGGGAAATGGCTTAAAAAAATTATATAGTAGAAAGGTATTGAGCGCAAGTCTTTTGGGGTGAGGCAACCTGATTTCAAAGGGATGTGATTATTGGAAAAAATGCTCCGCGGGTTCAGGTTTGTAACCTGAACCCAAAAATTAAGTAATCCCCCCGCCCCCTTTAGAAAAGGGGGAGAGATTATGTGAAATTTTATTCTTTTCTCTTTTCAAAATAACAGGGCATAGGCTTAAGCGGTCATCAGATGAGGGGGGTTGGAGGGTGCTTAGCGCACGGCAAATCCCGAAACGCACGCATATTATTAATGGTTACTCGTGGCAAAATTGGGTCGCATAAGAACTGCCCGCCTTTAGAAGCGAGCGGGGCAGAATGGGTCTTTGAGGAAGGTTCGGGGGGATCATTCGGCGGCAGGAGGGTGCAGCGAGCCATTTATTTTGCAGGATAGCAAAATAAAATTTTGTGCCGCAGGCGCGAAAGCCCGAAGGGTCGAGTCCAGGGAAGGACGAGATCAGCCTATGCCAAAAAGCGCACGGCAGTGCGCAAAAGGCCTCTGCGATAACCCTATTTTTAGAATCAAGATTGCTTCGCTTTGCTCGCAATGACAATCCCTCAATAAAAAATCCCCTCCCTTGAC
>JAUSLB010000167.1 GCA_030646655.1 Deltaproteobacteria bacterium
AGGAATCGAAGAGCCTCTCTTCAAGCGCTTTTATCTTTCCGGCGTTCTTTAAAAGCTCCGGAGAGAGGCCTTTTTTATTCATGCCCTGCCTTAACCCGGCTATCTCCTTCAAGATGCTCTTCGAGGCCTTCTGCATATTATTCAGCCCCTTCCGCATAGCGCTGAACGAGTCTGCAAGCCCCTTGAAATCGACCTTCCTGCCATCTAAGGCCCCTTCGATCATCCCCTCTACCCTTACTTCATCTTTTACATACCGCTCCAAGACATCCTTCAGGGCGGCGTGCTCCATGCCGTCGATATAAGCCCCGCCTTCGGTGGCGTTAATGACCTTTACGGGGCTGTTCTCTTTTTTCAGGTGCGCCATGTAGTTCTCGAACCACTGGTGGAAGGTAGCCCAGTCATACTTGCTCGGCACGGGCTTCCCGTTCAGGCCCTTAAGCCACTGGAGGCTGAACCGGCTCTTTGCCTTGTCCTTTAGTGTCACATAGTCCTCTTCTATCACGACCGTGCCCTTTTCCATGTCTATCCTCACGTTCTGCGCCACATAGACCCCGCCGGGCGCGTGCGTTTCATTATCCCCGAAGCACAGGTCCTGCCCCACAAAGACGATAGGGTTGCAGCCGAACATTATCCCCATGTCGAGCGCGGCCGTCGTGACGCTCCCGCCTATGGCCGGGAAATAATCGCTCCCCCAGTATTTCGCCTGCTCTACGCTAAGGCCGATATACTGGTTAAAGAAGACGAACTTACCCAAAACGTCCCTGCCGAACATCTGAGGGTGCGATACCTCGGCCAGCACCAGACGGGTCTTTTTATCCGGCTCTCCGTAAGTGAAATACTCCGGGAGATCGACCTTTTCCGAGGCTATTATGAAATCAGGCACGACCCCGTAATTAAGGAGCGGCTTATATGCCGTAATGGCGGCGAAGATGATGGCCTTGCCCTTAAACTCCCTCAGCAGGTGAGCGTTTTTCTTTAAAGACGGCCCTGCCCCGGCTATGACCATAGGCACGTCCTTGAACCTGCCTTTAAGCGCGTCTATGGGCGGATAGGCGGGAAGGGCCCTTATGTTCTCGAAATAATTCTCGATCCAGTTCAGGCGCGAATCGATGTCTGTCTTTATCCCGACCTTGTTGGTTATGTGCGCGTTATGCGCCCTGTTGGTGAATTCCAGCAGTTTTTCAGGGAAAGAGACCTTATAAGGCGTGGTCGAGTAGCAAAGGAGGCTGTCGAACCCGTCCGTGAAGTTGCGCACCTTCTCAGTGACCGTGTTCATCTCAGCTGAGAGAAAGACCGTATCCTTTGAGAGCCACTCGGAAAGGTCGATAGTTTTCAGGACGGCCGAGAGTATCTCAGGGATATCGAAGGCGATTATCTTCTCATGCCCTTTTTCTATAAGCGCCTTTAAAAGATACCCGCAGCCGGCCCCGAACAGGAGCACCCAGTCCGGCTTTCTCGAAAGTATCTCTTCAGCCTGAACCCCCGCCTCTTTTTCAGGGTCATAGAGGCTGTGGAAATACCTGCCCCCGTATTTAAAGGTAGGAGAGCCTGCCTTGCCCGCCTCTATCGAAATAGCGTCATTTTGAACGGAGCTTATGGATTCCATGACGGCTTTATCCTTAAGCCCGATGGCCCTTAAATTTTTCTCAAATACGCCCATTTAAGCCTTCTCGTTCCTTTCCGCCGTTACCGTGAAGCTGACTTCGTTATATCCCCTCCATACCCACCAGGCGGTATCGTCAACCTCCCCGATCGAATGGTACAGCCTTAAGAAAAACTTATCGTCCGTGGAATCTATGTACTTAAGCATGGGCACTGAAAAGAGCTTTGATTTATCGGTCTGGACGGTTACTGTCTTTTCGCGGTCGCCGAACTTTACCCAGCCTTCGGTAGCGCCGAGACACGATGATGCGGATACGCTCTGGCTTACAGGCTCGTCGTGCGCTATTGTACGCCCCTTTAAATAGAACCTCTCGGGCGAAGCCCCGCCGTTGACCGTCTCGAACCAGAGGGTTTCCCTGTCGAACCCGTCAGGGATGAATGTGAATATCCCAAGCCTCAAAGACGACGCGGTAAGCCCGGCTACCTTCAGCCTGTATGTCACCGATATCCGAGGCGCTGTTTTTGATACCTCGAACCTCTTCCAGAGCGTGCCGATCTCTATTGGAATAACGGAGCTTAAGCTCACCGCATCATCGGTTTCATCTATATTTATCTCGATCTCCTTAAGGTCGGCGGTCTTTTTGCCGTCCTTTGAAATATTGATGAAGTGCCCGCTAAAGTAATCCGCGCCAAGCGCTATGTCCTCATAGAACCCGTGCGGGATCGTGCCTATAAGGGGCTTTTTTGAGACCTCCGGAAAGACCGCGGACTTAAGGGCGGAGCCCTTGTTCTTAAGGAACTCCGCCTCCACGGTACCGGTTGAGACCCTTATGGTATTCTCAAAATTTTCTATAACGGCCCTCAGGGCCTTGCCTTCGGCGCTCATCTCCTGTTTCTGGTACTCGGCCGCCGGGGTCTGCCTCCCGGCGCAGGCGAATGCAGCCTTCCCTGTTCCTGCCTCAAGGAGGCTTTCCGTAGTGAGTTTAAGCCAACCGAGCCTGTTCTGGAAGGACTGGAACTTCTCATCGATGGTATTTGTCCTGAAATCGCTGCCCCAGAGCCCGCAAAGGGCCTCTTTAAAACATGCCGAGAGCTCATCGGAGGCCCCGGCCTCTATAAGCCTTTTTATATTCTTATATACCCTGTAGCATTCCGTGTTTATGTGGACGCTGTCCCTTCCGGCAACGGCCCAGCGCACGGGGTTGTATTTATCCTGCTTCTTGCAAACAATCGGCGCCTCGGCGGATTCGAGCCTCACTATATTAAAGGCCCTCCCGTCCCCCTTAAAAAAAGTCAGCGCCGCGCTTGGGAGCGTAAGGCAGGCCCTTTTATCGGATCTTATCCTTTTTAAAATCTCCTTTATCCTTTTAAATTCTCCTTTGTCGGCAGCCCCGTTTCCGGGCCTGTAGTCAAAGACCTCTGCGTCGTTGGTGTACAGGGCAAAAGCCCTCTGCCCGTTGTCCAGATTGTGCGAAAAGACATATTCGAGGTACTCATCTATCGTAATCTCGCTGTGCGCGCACCTCTGGAACTTCTGGAAGGCTATCGAATTGCTCCAGATAAGGTCGATTTCCCGCTTAATCCCGGCGGCCCTCTGCGGATAGTACTGGTAATCCTTCGGGAAGCGGTTATGCTGGAACGGGTTGTTCCAGTCCATTACTATCGCCTCAAAACCGGCCTCTTTATACAGGTCAACGAGCCCCCTCGAATATGTCTGCTCGTTAACGAGCGCGATTCCGGGTCTTTTGCCGAGCATCTCGTTATAATATTCGTTCCCGATCTCAAGGTTCCACCTGTTCACTTCAGCGGGTATCAGCGGCAGTATCGATTGTGAATACCCTGAGCCGATGAATTCGCATCTGCCCTCTTCCCAGAGCTCCTTTATCCGCCTTACGAACGCCGGGTCGATCTTTTCGGCCTCCCTCAATGTCCAGGCGCTCATCTCTATGCCTATGGGATAGCCCTCGGCGCATAGGTCCAGAATGGGCCAATAGCACCTCTTTATCACCTCATTGTAGTCGGAAGGCGGTATCATTGAGAAGGCGAGGTTGCAGTGGAAAACGGAATAGAGCTTAAGCATTAGCGCGCTCCTCAAGGAACCTGAAATCCGGGTCCGTATTGGGCCTTAGCTCCCTGTCTTTGCCTGCGAGGAACCATAGATAATACAGGCTCGTGCCCGGAGAGGCTGAGACCGGATGATACCCCCACGGTATGGTTACCGCATCGTAGTCCTTGATCGTGAATGTAGAGCTTGAGCCGTTCTTATAAATAGTCTGCGTGCCGAAGCCC
>JAUSLB010000210.1 GCA_030646655.1 Deltaproteobacteria bacterium
GAAGGTGCTCATATCAAACAGGCATACGGTCGAGGTCTGGTACGGTTTACCGAACCGGAACTCGGTGCGTATACAGGGAAGTCTGGCTCCCAGGGAGGGATTCGAACCCCCGACCCGGTGATTAACAGTCACCTGCTCTGCCGGCTGAGCTACCTGGGAATAATAGAGATATAAAATCCCCCTGAATTCCCGGGGGGATTATTTTAAGCAATTATATTAATATTTCTTGCGAATTCAAGTCAAGGGTTTTTACCGGAAGCGTCCTTTTTAAATCCGCACACCTGTGTTGGAAGGGTACTTTAAAGCCCCTCACGGTCAAATTTGCCCCCGGAGGACAGGCTATATGTTGATTTAAATAATAGAAGTCTTCCAAAACCGCCCATTGCCGATAAAAACGAAAAGCAACCTGCATTTGCAGGCTTAAGCCGCATAGAGCGCCCCTGCCCGGCCCCATACCTCTTTTTACCGCTCTCCCTTTATGGTATAATTTTTTGTTGCCGTATCTAACGGTATAGGATGTTTTTATTATGGAAATGATCGCCGCGGATAAAAAGGCGTATTCGATAAAGACGGCTGTGCACGGGGCCTCGGGCCTCAAGCCCGGGCAGGAGCTAAGGCTTTACGGCCTTCACGGCTCGGCAAAGCCGTTCCTTTTGGCCTCCGCCTTCAGGTCGTTAAATAGGCCGCTCCTTGCCGTGCTGCCCACTCAGGAGGCGGCAGAGGACTTTGCCGAGGACCTGAAGTTTTTCCTGCCCGGATGCGTATCCCTGTACCCTTCGACAGAGTTGCTCCCCTTTGAGCCCCATCCCGCGCATCAGGAGATAACGGCCTCGCGCGTCGAGCTGTTGTTCAGGCTAATTGGCGGGCCGCCTTTTATCATCGTAAGCTCGGCCCCCAGCCTCATGCAGCGGGTAATCCCCAAGGAAGAGCTTGCGGGGAGATCGATAGAGCTGAAAAAAGGCATAGAGTACGAGAGGGACTCCCTTTTACTGAGGCTTCAGGGGATGGGGTACTCAAGGATGTCGCTTGTTGAGGAGAGGGGAGAGGTCTCGATAAGGGGCGGCATACTCGACATATTCCCGCCCATGTACGACTCGCCTTTAAGGATAGAGTTCTTCGGGGACGAGGTGGAATCTATAAGGCCCTTCGATCTTTCGACCCAGAGGTCTTTAAAGGAGCTCGACGAGGCGCGCCTCCTTCCGGCGAGGGAGACGGTTTTATTGAAAGAGGCGCGCCTTAAGGCGAGGGAAAAACTCATGGAGAGGGCGGATAGCCTCGGCCTTAAGAGGGAGGCGTGGGAGCCTCTATCCGATAAATTGCGCGAGGGCGCCGCTTCCTTCAACTTCGACCCGCTCCTCCCGTTATTTTACGAAAGGCTCGATACGATATTCGATTACCTCGGAGGAGACACGCTGATTTCCATAATCGGCCCGGAATCCGTATTATCCGAGGCTGAGAGGTTCGGTCGCGAGGTTGACGAGGCTCGTGAGCGGCTTAAGGCAAAGGGGCAGTTCTTTGTTGAGCCTTATAGCCTCTATATCGGCCCTAAAGAGGTAAAATCCAGTCTTGAAAAATTTCCCATACTCAATATAGAGACCCTGAAAAGCGAAGGCGTCCAGATACCCTCTGAATCGAACCTCGGCCTAAAGCAGGAGATAGCGTTAAAGAAAGGCGAAGGGCTGCTTAAGCCGCTTGTTGACAGGGTTAGTGAATGGATAGGCGAAGGGCAGAAGGTCTGTCTTACGGCGCACAACAAAGGGCAGGCCGAAAGGACAAAGGAGCTGCTCGAAGGCTACGGGCTTAATCCCAAGATAATAAAAGGCGAGGACGCGCTCGACAGGAAAGATGCCGGGCTCGCTGTAGCGATAGGCTCCCTTTCAACGGGTTTCAGGCTACCAACGGAATCTTTGGTCATAATCTCCGAAGAGGAGGTCTTCGGCGAAAGGGTCAAGAGGAGGGCCCCTACTTCAAGGAAGCTCGACGCGTTCCTCACGCAGCTTCAGGACTTAAATACAGGCGATTTCATAGTCCATAAACAGCACGGCATAGGCCTTTACCGGGGGCTAAAGAGGCTCTCCATAGACGGGATCGAGAACGAGTTCCTTCTGCTCGAATACAGGGGCGGGGATAAGCTCTATCTGCCCGTATCGAGGATGGACCTCGTTTCAAAGTATCACGGGCTTGAGGGAAAGGCCCCCGAGCTCGATAAACTCGGCGGCCCCGGATGGGAAAAATCCAAGAAAAAGGTAAGGGAGGCCGTAGAGAGGCTCGCCGGAGAGCTACTGAAGCTCTACGCGGAAAGGCAGGTGGCCGAGGGCTTTTCGTTCTCCCCCTCTACGCGGCTGTTCCACGAGTTCGAGGCAGGCTTTGAGTATGAGGAGACGCCTGATCAGGCCCGCGCCATAGAAGAGAGCCTTAAGGACATGGAAGAGCCGAGGCCGATGGACAGGCTCGTATGCGGGGATGTGGGCTACGGCAAGACCGAGGTCGCGATAAGGGCGGCGTTCAAGGCCGTGCTCGATAAAAAGCAGGTCGCTGTGCTCGTCCCAACGACGGTCCTCGCCCAGCAGCACTTTCGAACGTTCAGCAAGAGGCTTTCGCCTTATCCCGTCTTTGTTGAGGTGTTGAGCAGGTTTAAAACCAAGAAAGAGCAGAAGGAGATCGTAGATAGGCTCAGGGAAGGGAAGATAGATATCATAATAGGCACGCACAGGCTCCTACAGAAGGATATAGGGTTCAAGGACTTGGGGCTCATTGTGATTGACGAGGAGCACAGGTTCGGGGTCGCGCATAAAGAGAGGCTGAAGCAGATGCGAAAGAGGGTCGATGTCCTGACGCTTACGGCTACCCCCATACCGAGGACGCTCCACATGTCGCTCGCCTCCATCAGGGAACTATCGATAATAAATACCCCGCCCGAGGACAGGCTCGCCATTAAGACCCATGTCATGGGCTTTAACGACGGCATCATCGCGGAGGCGATAGAGAGGGAGATGAACAGGGGCGGGCAGGTCTTCTTCGTGCATAACAGGGTTCAATCAATCGGCGCGATGGAGGAGTTCCTCAAAAAGGCCGTGCCGAGGGCAAAGGTGGCGGTAGCGCACGGCCAGATGAAGGAGCATGAGCTGGAAGACAAGATGATAGGGTTCGTCAATAAGGACTACGACATCCTCCTTTCAACGGCTATTATCGAATCCGGCCTCGACATCCCCTCCGCGAATACTATCATTATAAACAGGGCGGACAGGTTCGGGCTCGCGGAGCTGTACCAGCTAAGGGGCAGGGTCGGCAGGAGCAAGCACAGGGCCTACGCCTATTTCATCTGCCCCTCGGTTACCGAGCTTACGGACGACGCGAGGAAAAGGATAGAGGTCATACAGGAGCTTTGCGAGCCGGGTTCCGGTTTCAAGGTGGCGACCTACGACCTTGAGATAAGGGGCGCGGGAGAGCTCCTCGGAACATCTCAGTCAGGCCAGATAGCCGCCGTCGGGTTCGACATGTACACGCAGCTCCTTGAAGAGGCCGTAAGGGAATTGAAGGGCGAGGAGGTTACAGAGGAAGTCGAGCCCGAGATAAACCTGAAGGTATCGCACTTTATACCTGAGGACTACATCCCGGACACCCGGCAGAGGCTTTCGTTCTATAAGCGGTTAGCGTCCATTACATCAGACGATGAGGCGCACTCGATAAACGAGGAGCTTACCGACCGCTACGGCGAGGTCCCGGCGCTCCTCGATAACCTCATCCAGATAATGGAGCTGAAGTTACTTTTAAAGAGGCTGAAGGCTCGGGAGCTTACTCAAAAAGGGATGAGGCTCTATATAACGTTCAGCGACCTCGCTCAAACGGATGCGGGGGATAAAACAGCCGCAAAGGCCTTGAAAATGGCTCAGGCAGAGCCTAAGAGGTTTAAGCTGACGCCTGATTCGAAATTCATAGTCTTTATGCGCCCAGAAAGCTCCCCGCTCGAAGAGGCCAGATATGTATTGAAAGAGTTTCTTAAGGGATGATATAGTTTAGGGCGGCCCTTAAAGGCCCGAGGCCAGTATGGAAATGCGCGCTAAAAAGGGTTTTCTCCTTAGGGTTGCCATAGGACTCCTCCTCCTCGCTGTCGGCTGTTCCGGCCCAAAAAGCGAACCCCCGAAGATAGTCGCTGAGATAAACGGCAGCGTAGTCACATATTCGCGCTACCACGATTCGCTTAAAAGGTTTATGCCGGCCGGGCACACGGGGACTCAGGATGAGCTCTCTGAAGTAAAAAAGGAGCTTATAAACCAGATCATAGAGGAGGAGCTTATCCTTCAGGAGGCAAAGAACTTAAATATTAATGTTGATAATGACGAGTTTTTCTCGGAGCTCGAGGGCATAAAGAAGGAGTACGGGGATGAGCTCTTTAAGGAGACTATAGCCGAGAGGTACGGGAGCGTTGACAACTGGAAGGAAGAGATAAAAAAGAAGCTCCTTATAAGAAAGACGATAGAGAGGGCCGCGACGGGCTCGGACCCGTCCGAGCAGGAGGTAAAAAAGTTTTATCTGGAGCATTTAAAGGACTTCGATGTGCCTGACCGGGTGCGCGCCCGGATGATAGTCGTTAAGACGGACGAGCACGCGCGCAAGGTCTGGAACAGGCTCACGCCCTCGAACTTCGCTGAGATAGCTATTGAAGAGTCCCTAAGCCCGGAGAATAAGGACGGGGGGGATCTGGGGTTCTTCAGCCGCGGAGAGATGCCCCAAGAGTTCGAGGACGCCGTATTCAGGCTGAAGCCGGGAGAGATAAGCCCTGTCATCAAGACGGATTACGGCTATCACATATTCCTCCTTGAGGAGAAGAAAAAAGGCGGCAGGCTTAAATACAAAGAGGCAAGGCATAAGATTATAGAGAGGCTCCGCGCCGACAAGGCGCAGGACGAGTATGCGGCATGGATAACATCGTTAAAGAAGAACGCGAAGATAAAGATAAAAGAGGAACTATTATGAGGAAGAGGGCGGAAAGACCCATTTCTTCTTTATTTATTGCCGGGCTTGCGCTCTTGCTTGCAGTCCTTTTGCCCGCGCTCCCCAAGGCCGAGAATGTCGACAGGATCGTGGCAATAATAAACGACGGCATCATTACCTTATCCGAGCTTAACGCCGCCTTGAACCTTGCTATGGAGAGGATAGAGGGCTTCAATAAGAACGACGCGGGCAAGGCCGCAGAGCTTAAGACAAAGATACTCGACAGCCTCATAGAGCAAAAGCTCGTAAAGCAGGCGTCCGACAAGGCCGGCATAGAGATAAGCGAAAGGGAGATAGACAACGCCGTAGACGACATAAAAAAGCAGAATAACCTCACTCACGAAAGCCTTCTCCTCGCGTTAGCGCAGTCCGGCCTTACTTACAGGGAGTACAGGGAGCAGCTGAAAGAGCAGATACGGCAGGTCAAGTTCATAAACAAGGAGTTCCGCTCAAAGGTCTCAGTGCTCCCCGAGGACATTGAGGACTACTACCGCCAGAACATGACGGATTTCTACGGCCCGCCCTCCTTCAGGCTGAATATGATTTTCATACCGGAAACCGATAAGGAGATAGCGAAGATCAAGATCAAGACCGTACAGGAGGGGCTTGCAAAAGGCGAGGACTTTAGGGATCTGGCGAGCCACTACTCCGAGGGCCCGGGCGCCTCGCTCGGAGGAGATGTCGGGTACCTTAAATCAGGCGAGATGGACAAGGCTATAGAGGCCGCGGCCTTGGGGCTTAAGGGAGGCGAGATAAGCGGGCCTATCGTAACCCCGGACGGGGTCTATTTCATACAGCTCGTTGACGCAAAGCCCGCCGCCCCGAGGTCCCTT
>JAUSLB010000213.1 GCA_030646655.1 Deltaproteobacteria bacterium
GAAGGTCTGCCTTGAATCAGCCTCCAAGGACCTGCTCGCTATCTTTTTGGCAGTGGAATATTTTGAGTAAGAGAGCAGCGGCATTACAACTATCGAGAACGCGGCTATTATTATCCCGAACAATGACGGGTCCGGGTGGTCGTGGAGATAAAGCTTCCTTACGGACTCGAAAAGCACATACGCGCCGAGGACAAA
The DNA here is from genome assembly GCA_030646655.1 of Deltaproteobacteria bacterium. Taxonomy (GTDB): domain Bacteria; phylum Desulfobacterota; class GWC2-55-46; order GWC2-55-46; family GWC2-55-46; genus JACRCL01. Next base: position 196 of record JAUSLB010000213.1, read on the forward strand.
AAAGCTTATGCCCACAAGCCTTATCGCCTTCCTCTCAACCCTCTCCTCTTCCTCTTCCGGGATCTTGCCGTGCTTGAACAGCCTCCATAGCACCACCCCGCCTGAGAGCGACTCAACCGCGCTGTCGAGCCCGAAGCCTATAAGGGCGATGGACCCGGCAAGGTAGCCCGCAAGGATCGAGAGGGCGCCCTCGAGGATATTGTAGCCTACCGTGAAGTACTCAAGGTAGAGCGCCTTTTTGTATAATTTCGAGGTCATGCCTTTTGGTGTTGGCCGGTGTCCCTCGATTCGATACTCCGCTAATGTCCTGGCGGGAGCAGAAGGACCTTTGATGCGCTAATCGGCTTATGATCTGTCAGCCAGGGGAGACGTTTGAATCTTGTGCACATGTCTGTAAAGAAGATAGGTCAGGATAAAATATCCGCCATATCCCATCATTTCCGTAAGAGAGGGCCTTCCGGTGTAGCCGAAGAGCGACTTTAAGATGCCGCCGCCGAGGCTTTTTTTGTCTATAAGCCATGTTATATCATAGAGCGGCCCTGTTATCGGAGATATTATGCCTGCCTCCTGGAATTCAAGAAGGGCATGGGATGTAAGCCCTGCGGCAAAGAGGATCAAAAGCGCGCTGGATGACTGAAAGAACAGTTTCAGATTCACTTTTTTCACGCCAGTAAAGACAACAGAGGCTATTATAATGGCAAAGCCCGCGCCCGCGACGGCCCCGGAGAGATTCGCCCCCCCTTCAAAACTTGCGGACTGGAGGAATATGACCGTTTCAACCCCCTCCCGCAGCACGGCTGTTGCCACAAGAAGGGATATGCCGAGCGCGCCCCTACTGCCAAGCTCGTTATGGACTTTCGTCTCCAGCTTTTTAATTACCTGCCTCTGTCCCATCATCCATACTATCATCCATGTAAGCAGTACGGCCGCCAGGGCCATAGTGATCCCTTCAAAAACCTTTTCGGTATTCCCGTCAAGCCCGCCTAGAAAGGCGCTAAATGCGATGGCGAGAGATACTGAAGCGATAATCCCGGCAGAAGCGCCGTACCAGACGTATATGCCGTAGCCTCCCTGCCCTGCCCTTTTCAAAGAGGACAGCACGATAACGACCACAAGAGAGGCCTCCAGCAATTCCCTGAAGGTTATTACGAAACTTGTAAGCACGGCAGTCCCTCCATCGCTCAGACCTAAGCCGATTATATTGAAAATGGTTTTCATTGTCAAGTGAAAATTGTTTTCACGGAGATGGGTCTGCGCCTTGCTTAAAAAAGGAAGGAGGGAACGCGGCCATGAATAAAAAATGGCGGGAGTTAAAAAGAGCTAAACCCGTTAAACGGTTTTTCCGAAAAGGGTTGAGTCCGCTTCGTGACAGCTCACGTAAGAAAACCGGCCCTGAATGCAAACGCCGGTTTTCAAGCCTTCTGGTTTTTCCAGAACCCCTCCGCCTCAAGGACATCGTCGCGGCTGCCTATAATAAGGGGCGTCCTTTGATGCAACTCCTCAGGGACTATGTCGAGTATCCTCATATCCCCGGTTGAAGCCCTCCCGCCCGCCTGCTCGACTATGAACGAGAGCGGGTTGGCCTCATACAGGAGCCTTAGCTTGCCCTTTTTAGACTTCGCGTCTGCGGGATAGAGGAAGATGCCGCCCTTTAAGAGATTCCGGTGGAAGTCGGCTACAAGAGAGCCTACATACCTTCCGGTATAGCCCTTCTCGTCTTTTTTGACCTTTTCTATGTAAGAGCTTGTGCCGGGGTACCAGTAGCGGGTGTTGCCCTCGTTGATGCTGTAGATCTTACCCCTGTCCGGGGTCTTTATGTTCTCATGGGATAAGATGAACTCCCCTACCCCGGGGTCCAAAGTAAAGCCGTGCACGCCGTGGCCTGTAGTATAGACGAACATCGTGCTCGAGCTGTAGAGGATGTAGCCTGAGGCTACCTGCTCGACGCCCGCCCTTAAGAATTCCTTCTGTGTAACCTCGCTTCCGCCCTCGCACCTAAGTATCGAGAATATAGTGCCGACGCTGATATTGACGTCTATATTCGATGAGCCGTCGAGCGGGTCGAAAAGCAGGAGGTAATTCCCTTTCGGGTACTTGCCGTCTATCTTTATTATGTCCTCGGCCTCTTCAGATGCCATTGCCGAGAGGTGCCCGACGTTCTCAAGGGTGTTTATTATCGTTTTATTGGCGAACTCATCGAGCTTCTGGACCTCTTCGCCGTGGGTGTTGCGGCTGCCGGTCGCGCCGATAATATCTATAAGGCCGGCCCTGTTGACCTCGCGGGAGATTATCTTTGCCGCTATGACGAGGTCGGCGAAAAGTGAAGTGAAATTCCCCGTGGAATTAGGGTAGCGTCTCTGTTCTTCCAGAAGGAACTTCGTAAGCGTCATACCTATGGCCATGGCGCCTCCTTGAAACGGGCTTATTTTGAAGACTTTTCAGTCACGGCTTG
>JAUSLB010000219.1 GCA_030646655.1 Deltaproteobacteria bacterium
AAGCTGAAGTCCACCTATGTCGACGCCTTGGTCGAGATAATCAATCCCTCGACAGGCAGGGTGCACACATCTTTTAACCAGACGGTCACGGCAACAGGGAGGCTTTCGAGCTCAAGGCCCAACCTGCAGAACATCCCCATAAGGGGCGAGGTCGCCGGCAGGATAAGGGAGGCGTTCGTGGCTGAGGAGGGCTTTGAGTTCCTGTCCGCCGATTACTCCCAGATAGAGCTGAGGATCGTCGCGCACATGTCAGGGGACCATGTCCTTATTGACGCGTTCATGAAGGGCGAGGACGTACATACGAGGACAGCGAGCGAGATATTCGGGGTTTTGCCCGGGCTTGTGACGCCTGAGATGAGGAGGAGGGCGAAGGCGATAAACTTCGGCATCATCTACGGCATGGGGCCTTACGGCCTATCTACGGAGCTCGGGATCTCAATGAAAGAGGCTTTTGATTACATAAACAGTTACTTCGACCATTATAAGCTCGTTAAGTCGTTCATCGACAGGACTATCGGGGAGGCACGGGAGCGCGGCTATACGGTGACCCTTTTCGGGAGGAGGAGGTTCATACCTGAGCTTAAAAGCCCGATAGAGTCAACAATAAGGCTCGGCCAGAGGCTGGCTATAAATACTCCCATTCAGGGCTCTGCGGCCGACATGATAAAGGCGGCTATGATAAGGATTCCCCGTCTTATGGAGGAGAAATGGCTTAAATCCAGAATGATACTCCAGATCCACGACGAGCTTTTGTTCGAGGTGGCCAAAGGCGAGGCTTTAGAGGCCGCAGCCCTCGTAAAAGAGGAGATGGAGGGGGTCATAAGGCTCACCGTGCCCGTAAAGGTGAATATTAAGACCGGGGCGAACTGGAATGCTGTAGAGTGATATTACTTAATGAATACCCCTGCTTATGAAAGCTTTCTAAGAAAAAGCTTAAAACCTCCGGTTTTCTTCTCAACCACCCCATTCAATTACCCCGCCATAAATGGCGGGGGTGCTCTCAGCACGCACAATCTCAAATCGTGCGCTTTTAGAAAACGGCTCTTTCTTCGAATAGGCACGCTTGAGAACCGCCCGGGCCAGGCGTGCCGGCAAGGTAATTGCCTTTTATATTGCCGGGCACCCGATTAAACCCTGAATTAATTAAAGGTAAAAAGGACTTGACGGAAAAATTCTTTAAAGATATTATAGAAATATAAAAATTATAACTTTGTTCGGAAAATCCCGTAATAGGCACAAACCCGTTTTTTGACCTTTCCTGTTTTGCGTTGTTTCAGGAACTCCTTTAAATATGGAAAATAAAAGACCATATACGACCGGCGAGATCGCCAGTTTTTGCCACGTTACCATAAACGCGGTGAAAAAGTGGATAGCGTCGGGCAAGCTCGATGCCTTCAGGACCCCCGGCGGCCATTACCGCGTGACCCGCGAGGACTTCCTCTCGTTCCTCGGCAGATACAAGCTCGATATAAAGGAATCGCTCTTCCCTGAAAGGAAAAAGATCCTCATCATAGACGACGAGATGAACGTGGTGGAGTTCATCAAGGGCGCGCTTGAATCGATGCACCAGGGGTATATGATAGAGACCGCAGGCGACGGATACGAGGCCCTGATAAAAGTCGGGGATTTCAAGCCCGAGCTCATGGTCCTCGACATAAGGATGCCCAATATAGACGGCTTTGAGGTCTGCAAGCGCATCAAGGGCGACAGTCACACCAAGGACATCAAGATACTCGCAGTGACAGCCTACGGGAATGAGGACATAGAGAAGATCCTCCAGAGCGGAGCGGATAACTGCCTGCCTAAGCCGATAAAGCTTAAAGATTTCCAGAGGAATGTCCAGAAGCTTTTGGGTTGACCGTTCAACAGGGCTCTCTTTAAGCCCCCCTGCCTTATACAGGATTTGAGATGAAAATGCCTTTCAGGGGTCTGTCCAACATACAGAAGTTCTTTATCTCGCTCTCCGTCCTTTTTATCCTCGCCATCTTCGATTACCAGTCCTTCATAAATAAATCAAGGGAGGTTGAGCTTTATGACGAGCTCAACTTCCGGATAAGCTCTATAAGGGTATCGATAACAAAGCTTGAGTACATGCTCGATATGTTCGCCGTGGCAAGGAGGTTCGAGAATACCACCGTAGAGCTGATAAAAGGGGATGTCGACGACCTCGATGAGAACATAAACGAGGTCGTCGGCAACCCCCGTTACGGCAAGGTCCTTAAGGAGGATACCCTCCTGTCAGAGGGGATGAACACGATAGAGGACGACTGGCAGACCATAAAGAACGAGATAAACAGGCTAAACAACGCGCTTTCTCAGGACGAGATAATGCTCGTCCATAACGCGGTTGACATGAATACCGTGCTCGTGACCGAGAAGGCGGACAGGCTCCTCAGCATCATAGCCGGGAGCAGGAGGGACATTTTCGAGGATACAAAGTCCCTTGCCTTAAAAAGCATCGTGGGCTTTATCCTGATAGTCCTCATAGCGAGCCTCTTTTTCCAGAAAAAGGTCGTCTCCCCGGCTATCAGCGCCTCTGATACGGCCCGGAGGGTCTTCGCAGGGGATTACGGGGCGCGCTTCAGGGAAGACCGCAGCGTCATAGGCAGGCTTTCCGGCGAGCTTAACAGAATGCTGGAGGCCGTGACTGAATCGCTCGCGAGCAAGGACAGAAAAGGGCTTGAGCTTGCGGCGGAGTCGTTAAAAAAGACCGGCCAGATCGAGGCCGTCCGCAACCTGATGGACATGGCCGGCAGGTCTCTTTCGCAGGAGGATGTCTTTGGCGCCGCCGTAAAAGAGGCGGCCGCGGGGTGCGGGGCTCAGGCGGCCGCGATATATGTCAGCGAACCGGGCGGCTTCAGGCTCAAGGCGTCTGCCGGTTTTGACGATAAATTCATCAAGACGGCCTCCTTTGTCCCCTTGCAGGAGCTGAACGGAGTTGAGAGTAAAGGCTCGAGCACGGTCTTCGAGGCAGGCCCCGGATGTTTTGAAGGGGCCGCGTCTTCAGGCTTTAAGCGTCTCATCGTTGCGCCCATGTCCTATAACAGTGAGGTCACAGGCCTCCTTGCGGCCGCTTTCATGGACGAAGAGGCCTCTGCCGGGGCGCCGCCCTTCCTCGAGGCCGTGGCCTCTGCTCTGGCGGTTGCCGCCGGGCATGCATCCCTTTTCCAGAGCGAGCACTCGTCCAAAAGGTTCCTCGAGCGCATCATCCACCAGATGCCCTTCGGGCTTGCGGTATTCGACAAATCCGGCGCGTGCCTGATGATGAACAGCGTCCTTAGAAGGATCCTCGGGGCCGAGCAGAAGTTCAGCCCCGAGGGCGGATACAGGGTCTTTGAAGACGATGTGCTTTCCTCTCAGGGCATGGTCACATCGATAAAGAAGTCCTACGAGGGGTTCGCCACAGAGTTCATAATAAACTACAACCCGGGGCTCCTTTTGAAGTATAATTTCCCGAGCGCCCATAAGAGGCTTAAGATAAAGAGCTTCCCTCTCTATGACGCCGGCGGGGAGATCTCGAACATAGCGCTCCTTTACGAGGACCTTACGGATTCGCCGGAGCTATCCGGCAATCCCGGGGACGCCCTTTAAATGAAAAAGGTATTCAACAGGTTAAGCATATCGAACAAGCTCGCCGTCGTATTCCTCTTACTCCTTTTCATGATGGGGGTCGGCGGCTCAGTGGGCCTCTACAACGCGGGCCAGCTCGCCAATGTCACGAAAAGGCTGTATGTCGATTCCTTCAAGAGGGTGGAGACCCTTTCATCCGTTGAGAACGAGTTCCTGTCCGCCCGCCAGGAGATGTTCCTCCATACCATCATAAGCGACGAGCCCTCAAAGGCCTACCTCGAGGGCTCGATCATCGAGCACAAGAAAAAGATCGGCAAGCTCCTCTACGAATACAAGATGATGGGCTTCGCCCCGGGCCAGGAGAAGGTCTATATCGAATTGCAGGACCAACTCGAGATGTACTGGTACATTCACAGCGAGGTCGAGGAGCTTTCCAGCAAGGGCAGGAGGGACTCGGCGATGTCGCTTATAAGGATGGAGGGGAATAAGACCTTCACCGATTCCGTCACCGCCCTTAGAAAGCTCATAAAGGAGGAGAAGGACACGGCCCACACGGCCTATCAGGAGAGCGATTTCTTCGCGGACGTTATTATAGCGGTGACGCTGTCGTTCACGGTGATCGCCATAGTGACCGCCGCCGGGCTCTGGATGGCGCTTACGCGCTCGATAGTAAGGCCGATACTCTCGATAGAGGAGTCCGCTAAGAGGATAGGGCAGGGGGACTTAAAGCAGAGGGTCCCCGTCATGACAGAGGACGAGATCGGCAACCTCGCCGTGGAGTTCAACAATATGGCCGAAAGCCTCCAGAACTATTACTCGACCCTTGAGAAGAAGGTCGAGGAGAGGACAGAGGAGCTGCGGCTCGCGAACGAGGATCTCTTCACGAACAAGCAGGAGCTCGAGCTCGCCAACATCGAGCTTCAGGAGGCTAACAGGATGAAGACCCAGTTCCTCGCCAACGTGAGCCATGAGCTGAGGACGCCGTTAAATTCCATTATAGGCTTTTCCGAGCTGTTGCAGGAAAAGGCCTTCGGGGATTTGAACGACAGGCAGATGCAGTACGTGGAGTACGTCCACTCAAGCGGCGGGCACCTCCTGCAGCTCATAAACAACATCCTTGACCTATCGAAGATAGAGGCCGG